>JAUXTZ010000039.1 GCA_030681095.1 Burkholderiales bacterium | reverse complement strand
ATCCCTTCGTCACCTTATATTTGCTGCCGCTGTCGATTGCCGCTGCCATGCTGCCGGCGGCTTATAGCTGGTCGGTGGCGGGTGCGACGCTTGCGTGTTACACCTTCCTGCTGTTCAGGCATCTGCCCTTTCCACAAGGCCCGGGCAGCTTTGCGCTGCTGGCAACTCTGTTTCCCGGCGGCTTATCGGGCGAGCACGACGCGCATGGCGCGCAGGCTGATTTCAATTTGCATGTATTGGGCATGTGGTTCAATTTCGCGTTGAGCGCAGTGTTGATTGCCTGGTTCGTCGCACGCATGGCGCAGTCGCTGCGCGAGCGTGACCGGCGGCTTGCTGCGGCGCGTGAAGCGGCGCTGCGCAATGAGCAATTGGTCGCGCTCGGCACGCTGGCTGCGGGTGCGGCGCATGAGTTGGGCACGCCGCTGTCGACCATAGTGGTGATTGCAAAAGAATTGGAAAGGGATCACGCCCATGATGCGGCGCTGGTGGCGGATTTGCATTTATTACGTGCACAAGCCGAACGCTGCAAAACTGTCTTGACGAGTTTAAGCGCCCGTGCCGAAGCAGCGACGTGTATTGCATGCGAGGATTATCTGCGCCAACTCATCGAGCAGTGGCAGCTGATACGGCCACAAGTCAAAATCAGCACGCATTTCGCGGGCTCTCAACCTGTACCAAGATTGGCAGTCGAGCGCACGCTAGACCAGGCTTTGCTCAATTTACTCAATAACGCGGCTGATGCTTCCCCTGAGGGGATTGAATTAGCAGGGCGCTGGGATGCGGCGCAACTCACACTGGAGATTCTCGATCGCGGCCCAGGTATCAGCGCAGAGGTCGCGGCACGGGCAGGAGAAGCTTTTTTCACCACCAAAAGTCCAGGTGGGGGCTTAGGGATTGGCCTGTTTCTCGCCAACGCCACCATCGAGCGCTTCGGCGGTGCGGTTAAACTATTTAATCGAGAACAGGGCGGCGTGTGCGTGCGCGTCATCTTGCCGTTGCGGCCAGCGACATGAATGATCAAACAGACCGCGCCAGCTTGCTGCTAGTAGATGATGACGCAACTTTTCGCCAAGTGTTGTCGCGCGCGCTGGAAAAGCGCGGCTTCGCTGTCAGCAGCGCAGCGGATGTGGATACAGCCATCGCGTTGGCGGCCGAAAATCCCCCCGAGTACGCGGTGATCGATCTCAAAATGCCCGGCCCATCCGGCTTGGTATTGGTGCAGCGCTTAACAGAATTGGACCCGGAAACGCGTATTGTGATGCTCACCGGCTACGCCAGTATCGCCACAGCAGTCGAGGCGATCAAGCTGGGCGCTACGCACTATCTCGCCAAACCCGCCGATGCGGATGAGATTGTCGCCGCGCTGATGCGCAGCGCGGGTGACCCGCATCTTGAGGTGAGCGGCAGCCCGCTTTCGGTGGATCGCCTGGAGTGGGAACATATTCAAAAAGTACTCAGCGAGCACGAAGGCAACATCTCCGCTACGGCGCGTGCGCTCAAAATGCACCGCCGCACCTTACAACGCAAACTCGCCAAGCGCCCGGTGCGGGAATGAGTATTGTGGCGCGCTGGATTAGCTTTTCCCTGCTCACGCTATTCACAGCAACCGTTTTGGCCGCTGATTTCGCGCCGCCCGTGATTCACACCTATGCGCACGATCCAAGTGCGTTCACGCAAGGCTTGGTGTGGGATCGTGGCTTGCTGTATGAAAGCACCGGCCACTATGGGCAATCCACCCTCAGCGTGCGCGAGTTGAAAACCGGCCGCGTGCTGCGCCAGCGTGCTTTGCCTCAAACAATGTTCGGTGAAGGAATCGCCCTAGTGGGTGACGAAATCATTCAGATCACTTGGCAAGAACGCCAAGCCTTTGTTTACGACAAAGCCAGCTTGCGTCTGAAACGCACGCTGCCTTATGCATGGGAAGGGTGGGGGCTTGCCTATGATGGCCGACACCTCATTGCGAGCGACGGCAGCGCGCAATTGCGCTTTCTTGATCCTGTCACCTTGCAGGAAAAACGCCGCATCGAGGTGCGGGATGGCGAGCAAGCGATCGACCAGCTCAATGAACTAGAATTTGTGAAGGGCGAAATTCTTGCCAATCTATACGGGACCGACCGCATCGCACGCATTTCGCCGCAAACCGGCCAAGTCACCGCTTGGATCGATTTGTCGCACATATATCCGCAGCAAGAAAGACCTTCCCGCGAAGCTGTGCTCAACGGTATCGCTTACGATGCAGTACAAGATGTCTTGATCGTGACCGGAAAGCATTGGCCCAAGTTGTTCGTGATTCCCGCGCCGTGAGCACGGAATGGCTTTACACCAACGGGTGTGATCACTATAATGGCGCGCTTTCCGGGGGTATAGCTCAGCTGGGAGAGCGCTTGCATGGCATGCAAGAGGTCAGCGGTTCGATCCCGCTTACCTCCACCAGGAATTAGCATGATCCAGCGTCTCGGCATTATCGCAATATGGTTGGGCATTATTGCCAGCGTGGTAGGTTTAATAGTTGGCTTCGCCAAACTACCAAACGGAGATGAAGCAGCAGCCGGGCCGTGGTTAAGTTTGGTCCCAGTGGGGTTTGCGCTGTTGTTGTTAGGTACAGCAATCACCCAACTGGGAAAGAAATAGTCAGTACGACTAAACAATCGAGTTTAGTCCCCATCGTCTAGAGGCCTAGGACATCGCCCTTTCACGGCGGTAACACGAGTTCGAATCTCGTTGGGGACGCCAAATCAGAAAGCCACCTTCGGGTGGCTTTTTTTTTGGCGTCCCCAAGCGGTGCTTCGAAGCAATTTCGCTAGCCGTCGTGCAATACATCATATTGATATTAAACGATAAATGCATATAAAATCGCTATCATCACCACTCATCTATGAAAATTCCCCACTCGTCGGCTTGGTGCAAAATTTGCGCGATCAAAAGAGTGATTTCCATAAAGCTTTTGACGACCTTGCCGATATTTCATCTCAACAGCCCGTTGTTTGCGGGGGTAATCTCAGGGGAGATGATCATGTTGAACAATGAACGTAGAAGCAGCGACGATCGGCGTAAGGCGGATGGATTTAATACGCGCTCGCCGTTTTTAACCAAGGACGGATTGGTGTTCACGAATCGACGGAAAAATGCTGATCGGCGCGATTTGAAGATGGAAGAAATTTTCGAGTTCGGCGAAGTGGAAGAAATTGAGCTGAAACCGGTGCGTTGCACTTAATTCGCACCGGGCGAAGCGAGAGCAGTTTGGCCGCGTATTGCGCGGCCTTTTTTTTGGCTGATGGTTTAGTCAACACCGTGATCCCACAAAACCGTAGCGTAAGCAGGGCCTTAAATTCCTGGCCCCGTACGCAAACTCCAGCCACAATCATTCCTCACTCAAAATTAAGCCAAGGCCGGAACACATAGTATGGAACGTGATTTTCCACCCCTCCGAAAATTAGAGACTTTGAGTTTCGACAATAGCTATGCGCGCTTGCCGGAGCTATTTCACGCCAAGCTAACGCCGACGCCGCTGTCCAATCCGCATTTGGTGAGCTTTAATCCCGACGCGGCGGCATTGCTTGATCTAGATCCAGCGGAAGCCGGGCGCAGTGAGTTTGCTGAATATTTTTCAGGGCAGCGCATGCTGCCCGGCGCCGAGCCCTTGGCGATGTTGTATGCCGGGCATCAATTTGGCCATTTTGTACCGCAACTGGGTGATGGCCGCGCGATTCTGTTGGGCGAGGTGGTCAACAGCCGCGGTGAGCGTTGGGATCTGCATTTGAAGGGCGCAGGGGAGACGCCGTTCTCGCGCAGCGGCGACGGGCGCGCGGTGTTGCGTTCATCGATTCGTGAGTATCTCGGCTGCGAGGCGATGCACGGTTTGGGCATACCCACCACGCGCGCCTTATGCATCGTCGGCAGCGATGTGGAGGTGTATCGGGAGCAGATCGAACACGGCGCGACGCTATTGCGGCTCGCCCCCTCGCATGTGCGTTTTGGTTCGTTCGAAGTATTTTTCTATCGCGGTCAAGCCGAGCCGATACGCACTTTGGCCGATTATGTGATTGCGCAACATTTCCCTGAACTGGCCGCGCTACCGGACAAATATCCGCGTTTCTTGCGCGAAGTGGTGCGGCGCACCGCGCGTTTGATGGCGCAGTGGCAAGCGGTGGGGTTCGCGCATGGCGTGATGAATACCGACAATATGTCGATTCTCGGCATCACCCTCGACTACGGCCCGTATGGCTTTCTCGATCATTTTGATTCCGGCTTTATCTGTAACCATTCCGATCACCAAGGCCGCTATGCCTTCGATCAGCAGCCGAATATCGGCGCATGGAACGTAACGTGTTTGGCGCAGGCGCTGTCGCCTTTGATGCCAGTCGAAGCGGCGACCGAGGCCCTAGCGGTGTATCAAGCAGAGTTTGTAACTTATTACATTGAATTGATGTGCGCCAAGCTGGGGCTCGCGCCCTACTCCGAAGCCGCGCAATTGATCACCGATTTGCTTGAAAAGCTGCAAGCGAACCGTGTCGATTACACGATTTTTTTCCGTCGCTTGAATCGTTTTCAGACGGATCCCGCCGCGTCCAATGCCGCCCTGCGCGATCTATTTCTCGACCGGGTGGCGTTCGATACCTGGGCGCAAGGCTACCGCACGCAACTGTTGCGCCAAGGCAGTCAAGATGCGGAGCGCGAAACGCGGATGGATCGCACCAACCCGAAATATATCTTGCGCAATTACATGGCGCAGATCGCTATCGACAAAGCCGAGGCGGGGGATTTTAGCGAGGTCGATTGTTTATTGCATCTGCTGCACACGCCGTTCGACGCACATCCTGAGATGGAGCACTATGCCGGCTTTCCCCCGGATTGGGCGCAGCAGATTGAAGTGAGCTGCTCATCCTGAGGTAAATCGCGTACACTTCTTGGCATCAATGAAATGGTTTCTCATCCCCGCTTTAGTGCTTTTTCTCGCCGCCTGCACCGCCAATCCCAAAGGCCCAGGCAAGGGCCCAGTCTCCCCCGATTTTAGGTTTGCTTCACTTGCCAAAACCGAGGTCGATCAAGTCGCCGATTTACACATGCTGGAGTCCTTGAGCCATCTGCGCACGCTCATGGAAAAGCTCTATCGGCGCAACCCGCGCGAATGGAAGAAGAGCGGGCAAGCCAGTCTGGAAGCCGCCGTGGCGCGCGTGTTCGACAGCGATTTTCAGCAAACCTTCCCCGAGCTTAACGACAAGCGCGGCATCGATGCGCTCTATCTGTGCTTTCAGGAAGATTTCAGCGGCGATCGCGTGCTGGCCTTGGTGTGGGGCATGACCACCATGACGCTGGCGGCTTATAACGACAAGACCGATTTTTATGCTTGGGACGATCTCGACCAGCAGAAGCTCTACAACGCCGCGCGCAATTACGAAATCTCGGCCTGGAAGCTGGCTACCAACCGCGACAGCCAGGGACAGCCGTTTTTGCTGTCGAATGAGATGAACGGCGAGGTGCGCAATCTGAGTTTCGAGCGCGAGTTCGGCAAGCTGATTGCCGAGCACGATATGCTGGCCAAGATCGTCGCTGGCCGCACCAATCGAACTGTGGTGCGCGTGGTGCAGAATCTCGCTACCGCGATTTTTCTGCCGCTCTCCGCGCTGCCGCGATGAGTCCTCCCTCCATTCTTATCACCGGCTGTTCCAGCGGCATTGGCTTATGCGCCGCCGAGGGGTTGGCGGCGCGCGGCTATCGCGTGTTTGCCACGGCGCGCAAGACGCAAGACGTGGCCATGCTGCAAGCGAAAGGGCTGGAGGCGCTGCAGCTCGATCTGGACGATTCGGCTTCGATTAAAGCGGCAGTAGACGAAATGTTCGCGCGGACGGGTGGGCGCTTGGATGCCTTGTTCAACAACGCCGGCTATGGCCAGCCGGGTGCGGTGGAGGATTTGTCGCGCAGCGCTTTGCGCGCGCAGTTTGAAACCAACTTGTTCGGCATGATCGAGCTGACCAATCTGGTGCTGCCCGTGATGCGTCAACAGGGCGCGGGCCGCATCATCCAAAATAGCTCGCTCTTAGGCTATGTGGCACTGGCTTATCGCGGCGCATACAACGCCAGCAAATTTGCGATCGAAGGCATCACCGATACGCTACGGCTGGAATTAGCAGATAGCAGTATTCACGTATCGCTCATCGAACCAGGACCGATCAGCAGTCGTTTTCGCGCCAATGCGTTTGAACTTTATCAGCGCTATATCGACAAGACACATAGTGTGCATCGCGGTAAATACGAGGCGATGGAGCGCCGCTTGACTAAGCCTGGCCCTGCTGCTCCATTCACGCTGCCGCCAGAAGCGGTGTTAGCCGCGCTGATTCATGCGTTGGAGAGCAAGCGGCCGCGCATCCGCTATCGGGTGACACTGCCCTCGACAATTTTTATGTTGTGCAAACGCTTCTTAAGCGACGCGATGCTGGATCGCGTATTGCGACAAGTAGGGAAGGGCGAAACGAAATGAGATGGTTGTGCATCGTGATATTGGCAATGCTGGTGGGTACACCCGTATATGCACGCAAGAAGGCGCCACCTGATCCTTTATTTTCGACCCATGCAGCGTATCAACCGTTTTTAAAATCGCTGGCCGAGTCCACGCAGCAAGATTTAGCAGCGTTGGAAAAAATCTTCAGCGACGTCCGCCTCAAGCCGCAAATTATCCGCGCCATGTCGCGTCCGGCCGAAGCCAAACCTTGGGATCAGTATCGTTCGCAGTTCGTGAATGGTAAGCGTGTGTTGGGCGGGGTGACGTTTTGGGATGATCATGCAGCGGCGTTATTGCGTGCGCGCAAGCAGTTTGATGTGCCCGAGTCGATGATTGCCGCCATTATCGGTGTGGAAACCGTGTATGGCCGCAATACTGGCAGCTATCGCGTGCTGGATGCGCTCACCACCTTGGCGGTGGAATATCCGCCACGCAGCGATTATTTTCGGCGTGAACTGGAGCAGTATTTAACCCTGGCGCAGGAACATGCGCTTGATCCCTTGAGCGTGAAGGGTTCGTATGCGGGGGCGATGGGCATTGGCCAATTCATGCCCAGCAGTTATCGTAAATATGGGATCGATTTCGATGGCGATGGGCATCCCGATTTATGGGAAAACACCGCGGACGCGATTGGCAGCGTGGCCAATTATTTCAAATCTTTCGGCTGGAAGATGGGCGAGCCCGTCGTCGTGCCCGTGGAAGTCAAAGGCGAAGAGACACGTGAATCTGCCAACACAGGCTGGGCCACGCGTAAATCAGTCGAGGAGTGGCAGCGGCGCGGTGTGGTGTTGCAGGATTCGCAGTGGCCGCAAACAGAAGCCATGCTGGTGCGCCTGGATACCGCGAGCGGGCCGCAATTCTGGCTCGGCTTCAATAACTATTATGTGATCACGCGCTACAACCGCAGCTTGCTTTATGCGTTGGCGGTGTGGCAATTGAGCCAGGAAATCGAGGCCGCGCGCCGCTCGGCCTATGCGGAAAAATAAGCGTTAGACGATGCCTTGGCTGGTCAGATAGTCTTCGTAATTCCCCGTGAAGTGTCGGAACCCGCCTTTACCATCGAGCTCCAGGATTTGGGTGGCAAGGGATGATACAAACTGGCGATCGTGGCTCACAAAAATCAGCGTGCCTTTATATTTCTCCAAAGAAATGTTGAGCGCTTCGATGGTTTCCATGTCCATGTGATTGGTGGGTTCGTCCATGATCATCACATTCGGATATTCCAGCATCAGCTTGCCATAGAGCATGCGGCCTTTTTCACCACCGGAGAGCACGCGCACGGATTTTTTCACGTCGTCGCCGGAAAACAGCAAGCGACCCAAAATACTGCGTATCGACTGATCATCTTCGCTTTTTTGTCGCCACTGTTTCATCCAGTCAAAGACATCTAAATCGTTGTCGAAGTCGTGCGCATGGTCTTGGGCGAAGTAGCCGATGCGCGCTTTTTCCGCCCATTTCACCGTGCCTTGGTCGGGTTCGATTTCGCCCATCAGTGCTTTGAGCAAGGTGGTTTTACCTGCGCCGTTGGGGCCGATGATCGCTAGGCGTTCACCCGCATCCAGCATGAAACTCATGCCGTGAAACAGCACGTGGTCGTAGCCTTTGGCGATATCGAGCAACTCCACCGCTTGGCGATGCAGCTTGTCTTTATCGTCCATCTCGAAGCGAATATAGGGCGCTTGGCGACTGGAAGGTTTGACTTCCACTACCTCGGATTTTATTTTCTCAATCTGCTTCAAGCGCGAGGTGGCTTGGCGTGCTTTGGATTTATTGGCAGAGAAGCGTGATACGAAATCTTGCAAATCGCTGACACGTCCCTTGGCTTTGGTATTGGAGGCGAGCATTTGCTGCCGCGCCTGGGTCGAGGCCAGCATGTAGTCGTCGTAGTTGCCGGGATACACGCGGATGGTGTTGTAATCCAGATCCGCCATGTGGGTGCACACGCTATTCAGAAAATGCCGGTCGTGTGAAATGATAATCATGGTGCTGGCGCGCTGATTGATCATGTCTTCCAACCAGCGGATGGTGTTGATGTCCAGGTTGTTGGTGGGCTCATCCAGCAGCAAAATCTCTGGGTTGGAAAACAAAGCTTGGGTGAGCAGCACGCGCAATTTGAAGCCGGGCGCGATTTCGCTCATCGGGCCGGTGTGGCTAGCAAGCGGAATGCCCACCCCTAGCAGCAACTCGCCGGCGCGCGCCTCGGCGGTGTAACCATCGAGTTCTGCGAAGCGCGACTCCAGTTCAGCCGCGTGCATATAGTCAGCTTCGGTCGCGTCGGGGTTGGCGTAAATGGTGTCTTTTTCATGCATCACCTGCCACATTTCGTCGTGACCCATCATCACCACATCGATTACGCGTTGGTCTTCATACGCGAATTGATCTTGGCGCAGCCACGCCATGCGTTCGTGGGCGTCGAGCGAGACATTGCCGCCGCTCGATTCGAGCACCCCCGCCAGAATTTTCATGAAGGTGGATTTACCGCAGCCGTTGGCGCCGATCAGGCCATAGCGGTTGCCGTCGCCGAATTTAACGGAAACGTTTTCGAACAGGGGCTTAGCCCCGAATTGGATGGTGATATTGGCAGTGGAGAGCACAGGAGATACCTAGGAAATCAAGCAAAAACGGCTATTTTATCACGCATGCTGTGCCAGCCTAAAATGCGCCATTGGTGTGGATGTTTGACGCCGCCGCGCCGCGCCCCCTAACATGGGCCGCATAAGGGAGGCGGCATGCTGAATGCTTTATGGGCAGGAATGATACTGGTGGCGTGCGCGGTGGCTTTGTTCAAAGTCATCGCCAGTGGGCAGGGCGAGTTGCTGGTGCCGTTGACGCAATCGCTGTTCGAGTCGGCTAAAACCGGGTTTGAGATTTCACTGGGTCTGGCCGGTGTGATGACCCTGTGGCTGGGCCTCATGCGCGTGGCAGAGGCGGGCGGCTTCCTGGCGCTGATCACCCGTGGGCTGGCCCCCTTGTTCAAACGCTTGATGCCGGAAGTGCCGGCGGCCCACCCGGCGCAAGGCGCAGTCGTGATGAATTTATCGGCCAATGTGCTGGGCTTGGATAATGCCGCCACCCCGCTGGGCTTGAAAGCGATGCGCGAACTGCAAACGCTGAATCCAACGCCTGCGACAGCGACCAACGCGATGATCCTGTTCCTGGTGTTGAATGCCTCCTCGGTCACGCTGTTGCCGCTGACGGTGTTCACTTTCCGTGCGCAAATGGGTGCGGCCGATCCCACCGATGTGTTTGTGCCTATTCTGGTCGCCACCTATTGCTCCACCCTGGTTGGTTTGCTCGCTGTTGCCTTCGCGCAGCGCATCAACTTGCTGCACCCCATCGTGCTGGCTTACCTGGCCGCAGCCACCGCGCTGGTGGGCGGCATGGCGGCTTATTTCGGCCAACTGGCCCCTGCCGAATTGCAGCGTCAATCGGCGATATTCAGTAATGCGCTGCTGCTGGTCTTGATCGTGGCGTTTTTGCTGGGTGCGCTATGGCGTCGCGTCAAAGTTTATGAGGTCTTTATCGAAGGCGCGAAAGAAGGCTTTCAAGTCGCGGTGCAGATCATCCCTTATCTGATCGGTATGCTGCTGGCGATCGGCCTATTGCGCGCCAGCGGTGCGTTGGAGGCGATGCTAGAAGGCATCCGCTATCTGGTGCAAGGCGCGGGCTGGGATGATCGATTTGTCGAAGCCCTGCCCACCGCATTGGTCAAGCCTTTCTCTGGCAGCGGTGCGCGCGCCATGATGGTGGAGACCATGCGCGTGTATGGCGCGGATTCGTTTGCGGGCCGACTGTCCTCGGTGATTCAAGGCAGCACCGAAACCACTTTCTATGTGTTGGCGGTATATTTTGGCTCGGTCGGCGTCACGCGCAGCCGCCACGCCATCTCATGCGCGCTGCTGGCCGAGTTGGCTGGCGTGGTTGCCGCGATATTGGTTTGTTATGCTTTTTTTGGGTGATGCAGGGGGCGAAAGCAGTATTCAGTCGCTTATACGCCGAGCTCTTCCACCCAAGCCAGTGCGTTCAAGTGGGCTTCATTCACTTTAGCCGGCTCAAGGGTAAGGGAGGTGGCTAGTTCGTCAATGCGGGCCATATCGGCGCTTTCGCAGGCTTCGGCCAGTGCCAGGAAGGGTCCGTAGATGCCGTCGCGGTTGAGCAGGGCGTCGGCAATGTTTTCCGGCAGGGTGAGTTTTTCCAGTACTTTGTCCATTGGCATTTCGAGCATGGCATCGAGCAGGGAAAAGATGCCGACAATGAACAGGTTGTCGCGTTCGTTGCGATCCACCATGTCTTGGCCGAGTAGTTCGGTGAGGCGGCCGCGGGTGATGGCGGTTTTCATCAGGGCCGGGGGCGTGGCGCCTTCGTTACTGGTGACGATCAGCAAGGTCAGCCAGCGGTAGAGTTGCTGGTAACCTAAAATCGACAGCGCATGACGAATCGATTGAATTTCGCACGACAGCCCAAATCCGACCGAATTGATGTAACGCAGCAGCTTGAACGAGAGCGCGACGTCGCGCTTGAATCCCTTTTCAATTTCGGCGATGTCTACGTTATTGCGCACTTTGTTGAGAATTTCCAGCACGATGGCCTGCGCCGGGTTGATGACTTTGGCAGTGAGTATCTCCGGGTGCGCGAAGTAATAGCCTTGAAAAAAGTCGAGTTTGCATTCTTTGCAGCGCTTGAATGCGGCAAGGGTTTCAACTTTCTCCGCGATAATGTTAAGCGAAAGTTGCTTCAGGTTGGCGCTGACCAATCCCAGGTGTTCAAGCGGTGTTTTGAGCAAATCGATTTTGACGTAGCTGGCTAATTGGATCAGCGGCTCGTTGTCGCTGTTGATCTGCTCATGATGCAAGGCAAATTGGAAGCCGAGTTCCTTGAGCCCCTGCAAACGCTCGATCAGTGCTGGTGTCGGCGTGATTTCGCCTTTGATTTCTAGCACGATGCGCTTGGCGGGCAGCAGTTCCATGAATTCGCTGGTGAGCATAGCCTCGGTGACATTGAGGAAGGCCAGCTTGTCGCCCATCAGCCATTCAGTGCCCATATTGCTGAGCGTGTTGATCAGTACTTGGGCGCCGGCGCTGAAATCGTCTTCAAAATGGGCGGCGTTGTCTGTCGAGTTGGAGCGGAATAGCAGTTCATAGCCGATGATCTTCTGTTGCGCATCGACAATCGGTTGACGCCCGATGAAGACTTGATCGCTCGACCCGCCGCCGAAGCTCAGATCGAACGAATGATTGATAGTCGCTGCGGTTCCCACAAGACTTCTCCTGCTTGATTGAGTGCTTTGCCTGTTGGCAAGGCGCTAACTGGCTTTTGCGAACAAGGTGGCGCGCGTTTCCCTAGAGTCGGACGAAAGTAATTCTTCCATATCCAGCACCAACACTACCGAGCCTTCGCCGGAGAGGGTGGCGCCGGCCACGCCTCGGGGTTTCACATCGGTGAGCGGTTTGATCACGACATCGTCGCGTCCAATAAATCCGTCAATTGCGAGCACGAATGAAGTTTCGGCCGATTGCATCAGCACGCCGAACGCGGGCGAGGGGCTGTCTGGCCAATCGAGCAGGCTCGCCAAGGTGCGCACCGGTAAGACCTCGTCGCGCACCACCAAGGTGGCGCGTCCGGAGACTTGCTGGATGTCGTCCGGATTGATCTGAATGATCTCGCGCACCATCGACAGCGGCACCGCGAATGGCTGGTTTCCCAGGCGCACGATCAGCACCGGCAAGATGGCTAACGTCAGGGGCAGCGTAATGGTGAAGACCGACCCTTGGCCGACCACCGATTTCACATCGATGCGGCCATTCAGTTTGAGGATGTTGGTTTTTACCACGTCCATACCGACGCCGCGGCCGGAAACATCCGAGATGACATCTTTGGTCGAAAATCCCGGCAGAAATACGAGATGTAGGCTTTGGCGTTCATCCAGGCTATTGGCGGTCTCGGCATCGATCAAACCCTTTTCCAGTGCTTTCTTGCGCAGCACTTCGGGACGAATGCCGCGCCCATCGTCGGTGATTTCAATCACGATGTGATCACCGACTTGGTGCGCGGAAAGCTTGACCACGCTTTTTGCCGGCTTGCCGGCTGCCGCCCGTTCCTCGGGACTATCCACGCCATGGTCGACCGCATTGCGCACTAGATGCACGAGCGGATCGTTGAGATCTTCGATCATGGTTTTGTCGATCTCGGTTTCTTCACCTTCCAGGACTAACTCGACATCCTTGCCCAGGCTACGTGCCATATCACGCGCTAAGCGTGGATATTTCTGGAATAAGCGACCGATTGGCTGCATGCGCGTTTTCATCACCGCGTTTTGCAGATCGCTCACCAGCAGATCGAGTTGGCTCACCGCTTCGTCCAGCGCTTGAAGCGTGCCCGGACCGGATTTACCGGCAATGATGTCGGTGCGTAGACAGGTCAGGCGATTTTTGGTGAGGCCGATTTCGCCTGATAGGTTGAGCACTTGATCCAGGCGCGTGGTGTCGATGCGTATCGTGTTTTCTTTTGCGCTCGGCGTGGCAGTCGTGCCAGCCGGTGCGCGCGGCTTGTCGGCGGGTTTGGGCGCGGCGGCTTTTGCTACCACGATGGGCGCGGCTGGGGCGGCTTCTTCCGGCTTCGAGCCGACCAAGGCGTGATACAGCACGCGCCAGTCGGGGCCACCTGCGTCGCTAGCGACGGTCGCAGCGGGCGGTGCGACAGCGGGTGCGGCGGGCGCGGATACTTCAGGCGTTTTTTTGGATGGGGTTTCACCCGCCAGCACGGCATCGAGCGCCTGCAGGATCGTATCCGGAGCAGGGTCGGGCATGCGCGCTTGAGCCAGCGCACCGAACATATCGCGCACCACGCCGGTGGCGGCCATGATCACGTCCATGATCTCTGGCGTCAGCACTAATTGATCGTTGCGTAGTTTGTCGAACAGGTTCTCGGTGCGATGACACAGTTCGACCAAAGGCGTCGCATTCAAGAAACCTGCG
>JAUXTZ010000038.1 GCA_030681095.1 Burkholderiales bacterium | reverse complement strand
ATTCAGGCAGGCTGGATATTCCTGCGCGAGGGCGAGTCCGGCTGCAAACTCGCCGCCGCGCGCAACCTGCCGCCGGCGCTGGAACGCAAGGACGCGTTCGATGGGGAATGTCTGTGCCGCCGCAAGCTGGCCGCCGGCGATTTCGATTCGGCGACGAATATCGTTGAATGCGAACGGCTCGCCACCGCGAAGGGCAACACGCGCGGGCTGTGCTGCCACGCCAGCGTGCCGCTGTGGATCGGCGACCGCATGCTGGGCCTGATGAATCTAGTCGGGGCAGGGCAAGGACTGTTCGACGAAGAAGAACTGAAGGTGCTGTACGGCGTCGGCAATCAGGTGGCGGTGGCGCTAGAGCGGGCCAGGCTGCACGAACATCTGGAGACGTTGGTCGAGGAGCGAACTGCGGCATTGCACGCGAGCGAGGCGTACTTGCGTCTCATCATCGAGACGGAGCCTGAATGCGTGAAGGTCGTGGACGCGGAGGGACGGGTCGTGCAAATGAATGCTGCGGGGCTTGCCATGATTGAGGCGGACAGCCTTGAGCAGATTCTGGGGGGCACTATCCCCGAGTTTGTGGTTCCCGCGCAGCAGGAGGCCTATCGCGCCTTCGAAGCAAGCGTGCTGGGCGGAAAGAGCGGAACCTTCGATTTTGAGATTGTCGGTTTGAAGGGGACGCACCGCTGGCTAGACACCCACGCCGTGCCGCTTCTCGGGTCGCAGGACGGCCGCCCGCAAATGTTGGCGATCACTCGCGACATCACCCAGCGCAAACAGATGGAGGAGGCGCTGCGCGCATCGGAACTCAACTATCGTATCGTTGCGGACTTCACCTACGACTGGGAGTTCTGGATGGCCCCCGCAGGCCGCTTTGCGTACGTGAGCCCATCGTGCCAGCGAATATCGGGGTACGCCCCAGGAGAGTTCGCCGAGGCCGCGTCTCTGTTGGGGATCGTGCATGATGAAGACAAAGAGAACGTCCAGGCCGAGCTGAAACGGGCGCTGTTGCAAGAAGTTCAGCCGGGGCTTGACTTCCGCATCGTCACGCGGGAGGGTGTGGCGCGTTGGGTCTCAATGGCGTATCAACCGGTGATGAACGCGGCGGGAAAGTTCGCGGGCGTGCGAGGATCTATCCGCGACATCACCCAGCGCAAGGCAAACGAAGCACGGATCGCGCGCCTCAACCGGATTTACAGTGTGCTCAGCGGCATCAATACCACTATCGTGCGCGTGCGCGAGGAGGAGGAACTGTTCAGGGAAGCATGCCGCATCGCGGTGGACAAAGGCCAGTTCACATTCGCGTGGATTGGTACGCTTGACGCGGACACGCAGCAGGTCACACCGGTCGCCAGGGCAGGCCGCGACGACGGGTATCTGGATCAGATCAACTTGACCACCACGGTCGATACCCCCGGAAACTGCCAGTTGACGGCGGCGGCGGTCACACAGGCGAAGCCGGTCATCTGCAACGATATCGCCACGGATGAGCGCATGCAGAGTTTGCGTAGCGAAGCATTGAACCGCGGCTATCGTTCCGTGGCCGTGTTCCCTCTGATACTGGGAGCCCGGCCGATTGCCGTATTCCTGCTCTATGCGCCGGAAGTGGATGTTTTCGACGAGGAGGAGATGCGGCTGCTGATCGAAATGGCCAACGACATTTCATTTGCACTGGATTATTTGAAGGCGGAGACGGCGCTGCGCCAACTCAATGAAGAACTGGAAGACAAAGTGGCGGCGCGCACCATCGATCTGGATCACGCCCGGCAAGAAGCCGAAGCGGCCAACCGCGCCAAATCGTCTTTCCTCGCCACCATGAGCCACGAGATTCGCACCCCCATGAACGGCGTGATCGGCATGATCGACGTGCTGCACCAGACCAGCCTCAAGGGCTACCAGGTGGAGATGGTCGATCTCATCCGCGAATCGGCGTATTCCCTGCTGGACATCATCGAAGACATTCTCGATCTCTCCAAGATCGAGGCGGGCAAGCTGGAGATCGAACGAGCGCCCATGCCGGTGGCCGACGTGGTGGAGAAAGCCTGTGGCCTGCTGGATCACCTAGCCGCAAGGAAAGGGGTGGAACTGACCCTGTTCATCGATCCGGCGATTCCCGAAGAAGTCCTGGGCGATGCGATGCGCCTGCGTCAGGTGCTGGTCAACCTCGCCAACAACGCCATCAAGTTTTCCAGCGGGCAGCAGCAGCCGGGCCGGGTGACGGTGCGCGCATTGTTGGTCGGGCACGGCCCGAATCAGGTGACGGTGGAGTTTCAGGTGGCCGACAACGGCATCGGCATGGATGAGGAGACCCAGGCGCGGCTCTTCACCTCCTTCACCCAGGCCGACGCCTCCACCACCCGGCGCTTTGGCGGCACCGGGCTGGGGTTGGCTATCTCCCGCCACTTGGTAAATATGATGGATGGCGAGATCGCAGTGCGAAGCGCGCCGGACAAAGGCGCCACGTTCAGCGTGCGCCTGCCGTTCACGCCGCTGCCGGCCAAGCCCATTGACGGCGGCAAGCTTGTCGACCTGAGCGGGCTTTCCTGCCTGGTGCTGGGCGAACCGGAGGGGCTGGCCGACGATCTGGCCGTCTATCTCACCTACGGCGGCGCGCTCGTTGAGCGGGCGCCGAACTTGGCAGCAGCCCGCAAACTGATCGGCACTGTTCCGCCCGGCCTCTGGTTAATTATCATCGACGCCGGGCACGATACGCCACCGGTCGAGGAATTGCGCGCGGCCTGCCATGCCCGGCTCAACCTGGACCCGCATTTCGTGGTGCTTGAGCACGGGCACCATCAGCCCGAAATGGAGCCCCACTTTGTCGTCATCAGGCGCGGACGGCGGCGCCACGGACGCGCCCAAACGGTGGACCTCGTCACCCTGGACGGCGATGTCATGCATCGCCAGTTCTTCCTCCGGGCAGTGGCCATTGCCGCCGGACGGGCGCAGGTAGAAAAAGAAACGCCACGGCCCGGCAAGATCGAGGCAATCGCTCCGCCGTCGCGCGACGAGGCCCTGCGGCAGGATCGCCTGATCCTGGTGGCCGAGGACAACGAAACCAACCGGAAAGTGATCCTGCGCCAGCTGGGTTTGCTCGGTTACACGGCGGATGTCACCGGCAACGGCCGCGAAGCGCTGGAACGCTGGAAGAGCGGCGACTACGCGCTGCTGATCACCGACCTGCATATGCCGGAGATGGACGGCTATGATCTCAGCCTGGCCATCCGCAACGGCGAAGCCGGCAAGCGGCGCATTCCGATCGTCGCCCTGACCGCCAACGCCCTCAAGAGCGAAGCCGAGCATTGCCGCGCCGCCGGCATGGACGACTACCTGAGCAAGCCGGCGCGGCTTACGGATCTGCAAGCCATGCTGGAAAAATGGCTGCCGCTTGCTGCCGAGCCAGCGCCCGACTTCCACCCTCCAACTCCCCCCTTGAAGGGGGGAGAGAATGCGGCTGCGGCATCCGTGCCGGTGGACGTGAATGTGCTCAAGGCGCTGGTGGGCGACGACGCGGACACGGTACGCGAGTTCCTTGCCGACTATCGCGTTTCGGCGCGGCATTTGGCCGATGAAATGCACGCGGCCATTGCCGCCGGCGATGCCAAACATGCCGGCGCTGTCGCCCACAAGCTCAAGTCCTCGTCCCGCTCGGTAGGCGCGCTGGCGCTGGGCGATTTGTGCGCCGGACTGGAGAGTCTTGGCAAGATCGGAGATATGACGGCCATGGTGCAGGGCATGGCCCAATTCGATGCCGCCTTGGCGAAAGTCGAGGCGGAAATCGCCAGGCTTCTGGCGGAACAATGAAAAACACACGAAGAAATACACCATGAAAATTCTCCTTATCGACGACGAGCCCTTCGCGCTCAAACTGCTCTCGCACCAATTGGAGCAGCTCGGTTTCGTGGACGTCATCTCCCGCGAGCACGCTGCGGATGCCATGGCCCTGCTGGAATTCGGTACCGAGGCGGTTGGCCTGATCCTTTGCGATCTGCAAATGCCGGGAATGGACGGCGTGGAATTCATACGCCAACTGGTACGTATCGGCTACGTCGGCGGCCTGGTGCTAGTGAGCGGCGAGGACGAGCGCATCTTGCAGACCGCGGAGAAGCTATCCAAGGCGCACCGGCTCAACGTGTTCGGCACACTGCAAAAGCCGGTATCGCCGGAACAGTTAAGGCAGGTATTGAACAAGCACCCCTTGCGTGCCGCCGCACGCGCCGCCCGCAAGACCTATGCGCCGGAAGAGCTGTGGCGAGCCATCACGGGCGGGAAGCTGGTCAACTATTATCAACCCAAGGTGGATCTCGCTTCCGGCGCAGTCACCGGGGTGGAAACGCTGGTGCGCTGGCGCCATCCCGAGGATGACTTGGTTCTCCCGGATCAGTTCATTGCCACCGCGGAGGAGCATGGTCTCATCGACGAACTGACGCGGGTAGTGCTGACCAATGCCCTGCGCCAAGCACGCATTTGGCAGGATGCGGGATTGCACCTGCGCGTGGCGGTGAATGTCTCGATGGACAACCTCGGCTCACTGGAATTTCCCGATTTCGTCGCGCGCGCGGCGGCCAAGGCAGGCGTTCCCCCGACCAGCCTGGTGCTGGAGGTGACGGAAAGCCGGCTGATGAAAAACCCGCAGGCGGTGCTCGATATTCTCACCCGGCTGCGCCTCAAGCGCATCGGCTTGTCCATTGACGACTTTGGCACCGGTCATTCGTCGCTCGCCCAACTGCGCGATATCCCTTTCGACGAACTCAAGATAGATCGCAGCTTCGTCCACGGCGCCAGCCGTAACTCGTCGCTGCGTGCCATCTTCGAGGCAAGTCTTGGCATGGCGCGGCAACTTGGCATGAAGACCGTGGCCGAGGGGGTGGAAGACCGGGAAGACTGGGACTTCCTGCGCGCGGCCGGCTGCGACATCGCGCAAGGCTACTTCATCGCCAAGCCCATGCCGGCGGCGGATCTGACCGGCTGGTTGGCCGAATGGGAAGCGCGCTACGGCAAACTCGTGGCGTCCACAACATGAATGCCGACCCTAGAATTCTAGTGGCGACAGCGGTGGCTTCCGACGCGGATCTGATTCGGGAGCTGTTGAGCGATGAGTTCGAGAACGTCGTTGTTTCCACCAACCCCGAGCACGCCATTGAGGATTTCGAAAAACAGCGGCCCGAAGTGCTGATCCTGGCCTTCAATAGTCTGGAAAAAGCCGAGCGCTACTACCTCGGACTCTATCGTCTGAGCAGCCTGATCCACGCGCTGCCGCATCGAACCCTGATCCTGTGCAACAAGGACGACCTAAGACGGGTTTACGAACTATGCAAGAAGGAGTATTTCGACGACTACATCCTGTTCTGGCCCATGACCTACGACGCGACGCGCTTGCTGATGGCGGTACATCACGCGCTGCGCCTGATGGCCAGCGCCGCCATGCCTAGCGGAAGTGAAATCGCGGCGCAGGCACGGCGTCTGGCCGACCTGGAAGCACAACTGGATCGGTATGCCGCGCATGGCGGTCAGCAGGTGGAAGCCGCCAGCAGTTCGTTGCGCCAGGCGGAACGGGACATCGGCGCGGCGCTGGATCGCTTTTCCGATAAGCTATCGGATGGCAGCCATCCCGGCTTGGTGGAAGTCAAGGACCGCAATGGCCTGCAACGCGAGATCAACCGCCTGAAGGTAGAAGAAATCGAGAAGCGCTTTCGGATCGTCAACGCCGCAGTGCAACCCGTGCGGCAGTGGGTCAGCGCGCTCAAAGACGATCTGACTCCCCAACTGGAATCGGCACGCGCTTTGCAGAGCTTGGCCGAGCGTTTCCAGCCCATCGTCCTGGTGGTCGAGGACGACGAGTTCCAGCACCAGATACTGAAACAGATGCTGGCGGATATGAACCTCGATCTGGTTTTTGCCACTTCGGGTACGGAAGCGCTCGCCACCCTGCGCAAGCGCCGGCCAGACCTTATTCTCATGGACGTGGGCTTGCCGGACATCGACGGCGTTGAAACCACGCGCCGTCTCAAGTCCGTCGAGCAGTTCGCCAAGATTCCCGTTGTCATGATCACTGGCCATAGCGAGAAGGCCGTGGTCGTGGAAAGCCTGAAAGCCGGCGCATCGGATTTCGCCGTCAAGCCTTTCGATAAGGATGTTCTGCGCGCGAAGGTGCGCAGCTTCCTGAACGGCGAATATATGTGAATGGGGGGGTTCTCCAACTGGCGCGGGTTCCGCTGCGCTTGGCAATGACTCAAAATCGCGGCGGTGTTAAGCAACGTGGCAAACAATAGAAACAAAAAGGAACCTAGCCAATGAATGCCGAAAAAAAAGAAAACCAGCGCATCGACATTCTCGTCGCCGAGGATAGTCCGACCCAGGCGGAACAATTACGCTTCCTGCTCGAGGAGCACGGTTACGGCGTTGTCACCGCCGCCAATGGCAAGGCGGCCCTGGAGGCTGCGCGCGCGCACAAACCCGCCTTGGTCATCAGCGACATCGTGATGCCCGAGATGAACGGCTACGAACTGTGCAAGGCAATCAAGTCCGACGAAAAATTGAAGGATGTTCCGGTCATCCTGGTGACCACGCTCTCCGATTCCAGTGATGTGATCAGCGGACTGGAATGCGGCGCGGACAATTTCATCCGTAAACCGTACGAAGCACGCTATTTGTTGTCGCGCATCGAATACCTGCTGATGAATATCGAACTGCGCAAGAATCAGAAGATGCAGATGGGCGTGGAAATCGACTTGGGCGGCCAGAAACATTTCATCACCGCCGAACGGCAACAGATTCTGGATCTGCTGATTTCGACCTACGAACAAGCCATCCATATCAACGCCGAACTCAAGCTGCGAGAAAAGGATCTGGCGCATTCCAACCAAGTGCTGAATGGGCTATACCGCATTGCCGATGGGCTGAATCAAGTTTCCAACGAACGCGAGGTGACGGAAG
>JAUXTZ010000036.1 GCA_030681095.1 Burkholderiales bacterium | reverse complement strand
TGCATGACGGCGCGCTGGCTCGATTCGATTTCCGCTTGGCCGCCATCCACCTCGATCATCAACATGGCTTGCGTGTCGGCCGGCACCAAGTCGGGATAATGCGCGCGAATCAAATCCAGCGCGCCGCAGTCCAAAAATTCCAGCGCGCTGGGAATATGCGGTTGCGTCATGATGCGGGTGATGGCGTGCGCGCACGATTCGATGTCGCGGTAATGCGCGGTGATGCCGGCCACCATTTCCGGCAGCGGGGTGAGTTTCAACGTCGCCTCGGTAATGACGGCAAGCGTGCCTTCAGAGCCGATGATAAGCCGTGTCAGATCGTAGCCGACCACCGCCTTGGTGGTATAGGCGCCGGTCTTGATGATGTCGCCCTTGCCGGTGATGGCCTTCAAGCCCAACACATGGTCGCGTGTCACGCCATATTTCACCGCATGTGGCCCGCCGGCGCAGGTGGCGAGATTGCCGCCCACGGAACAATACGCCGCGCTGGACGGATCCGGCGGCCAGAAAAAACCATGCGGCCGCGCCGCGTCCTGCACTTCCTGATTCACTACACCGGGCTCGACCACCATGGCGCGGTTCGCCGGATCCACCGCAATAATGCGCCGCATGCGCTCCAGTGACAGCGCCAGTCCACCCTGCTCCGGCACACTGCCACCGGCGGTGCCGGTCGCACGGCCACGCGGCGTGAGGGGCACTTTGAATTCATTGCAGGCCAGCACGATGGCTTGTACTTCTTCGGTAGTGAGTGGAAACGCGACTGCTTCGGGCACGCAATGGTTACGACTGTTATCGTAACCATAAACGTAACAAGACGCCGGATCGGTGAAGAAGCGATCCGGCCCTAATAGCAGGGAGAGGCGGCGAGAAAAGGCGTCGGGCAGCATATAACGAGATGGCGGTTGTTTTAGCGGCGAATACGGTCGACGAGTTCGGTGGTGGAACGCTGATGAAGAAAGGGAATGGAATGCACTTGCCCACCCCAAGCGAGCACTTCCTTAGCGCCGACGATACGGTTGACGTCCCAGTCACCGCCTTTAACCAAGATATCGGGATGAGCTTCTAGGATCAGATTAAGCGGCGTGTCCTCGTCGAACAGCGTGACCAGCGACACGGCTTCCAATGCGGCGAGCACCATCATGCGATCTTCCTGGCAGTTGATAGGCCGATCGTCACCCTTGCCCAAGCGCTTCACTGAGGCGTCGCTATTGACGCCCACAATCAAGCTCGCGCCCAAGGCGCGGGCTTGGGCGAGATAAGTCACATGGCCGCGATGCAGGATATCGAAGCAACCGTTGGTAAAAACAAGCGGCCGGGGTAATGCCGCGACCTGTGCCGCCAGCGACTCGCGCGGGCAGATTTTTTCTTCGAAGTCCGGGGCGGGATAGTGGCCCATGCGTCGCTGGCTCAATCCAAATATTCGAACAGCTTGACCACTTTTACTACGCCGGAGGTGGTTCGCGCGATTTCCGTGGCGTCTTCCGCTTCCTTGCGCGTGACCAAGCCCAACAGATATACAGCACTGGCCTCAGTCACGACTTTCACATGGTTGGCGTTGAACTTGTTGGCCTCTACCATGCGCGCTTTGACCTTAGTGGTGATGTAGCTGTCATTGCTGCGGGCGGTGTAATTGGTCACCGGGGAAATCGCGATTTCGTTAAATACCTGGCGCACGTTGGGAACGGTTTTCACGATATTCTCCGCCTCCATGCGCAGCGCTTCGTTTTGCGCCTCGCCCGTCATGAGTGCGGATAGGTTGAAACTCGTGACATTGACATGCACCTCATCCTTGAGCTTGTCCGAAATACGCTTTTGCGCTTTGATTTCGATGCCTTGGTCTTCAATAAAAATACCGGAAGTGCGGCGGTCGGTGGCCATGACCACCCCGGCGCCGACCCCACCGGCAATGACGGGAAAACAGCCTTGCAGTGCAGGAATAAGTAGAGCGAGTAAAAGTAGCGTTGAGTGATTGCGCATTATTCGGCTCCTAGTAGTGAGTAATCGATGGCATCGCATAAGCAATGCAGGGTCAGCAAGTGTACTTCTTGTATGCGCGCCGTCACGGTGGAGGGTACACACAGGTGGAAATCGCTATGGTACAACGCCTCACTGATTTGGCCACCGCCATTGCCGGTCAAAGCGATGACGGAAAGTTCACGATCATGCGCAGCGTGGATCGCTTCCAACACATTCTTCGAATTGCCGCTGGTGGAGATGGCGAGCAGTAAGTCATTCGGCTGCCCCAGCGCGCGCACCTGTTTCGAGAACACTTGTTCGAAAGCATAATCGTTGGCGATCGAGGTCAACGTAGAGCTGTCGGTGGTCAGCGCCATGGCGGCCAAGCCCGGCCGCTCACGTTCAAAGCGGTTAAGCAACTCCGCCGCAAAATGCTGGGCATCTGCCGCCGAACCGCCGTTGCCGCACGCCATGATTTTGCCCTCGCTCATCAGGCATTGCACCATGCGCTCAGCCGCCAGGCGAATCGGGTCGGCGAGCACTTCCAGCGCTTGCAGCTTGAGATGTGCGCTGTCGGTAAAATGTTGATGAATGCGGGAGAGGATATCCATTTTGTCAGTGAGGAGTGAGGTGATAGGGGTAAGGCGTGCGCCAGGTGTTAGCGCTCGTCAAAAGCATTCTTGATCCATTCTATCTCGCTGCTGTCAGGCGCGCCAAGCAACACCGCATCAAAACGGCACTGCGGCGCGCGCGCGAATTGTGTCAGGTATTGGTTCGCGGTTTTGATCAGCCGGGCTTGCTTGGCGGCGGTGATGCTGGCGCGCGCGCCGCCAAAGTCATTGTTTTTACGCATGCGTACTTCAGCAAATACCAGCACCTCGCCATCACGCAGAATCAAGTCGATTTCGCCGAAGCGTGAGCGGTAGTTGGTTTCCACCAGCTTCAATCCTTGCTGCTTGAGATAATCGAGCGC
Source organism: Burkholderiales bacterium (assembly GCA_030681095.1). Classification (GTDB taxonomy): domain Bacteria; phylum Pseudomonadota; class Gammaproteobacteria; order Burkholderiales; family Thiobacteraceae; genus RBG-16-58-11. Next base: position 2,320 of record JAUXTZ010000036.1, on the reverse strand, counting down.
GTGGCGTTCCGCCGCCTCGCCCGTGTCACGGCTTGGCATTATCGAGCACCACCACCACGTCTGCTTGAAATTCGGCAGCGGTGAGTTCGCGCGTGAATTGGCGTCCACCGCTCAGGCTGATTTGGCCGGTCACGCCGTCCAGCACCACGCCGCGGCTTGGCATTTCGCCGCGAAAAAACAATTGCGCCAAACGGTAGGCGTCAATCCCCATCGCGTACAGACGCTCACTATCGATAACTAACGGTTTTTCCGAGCGTGGATAGATCATCACCGCCGGGTGGTCTGGTTGCAACATCCAGGGCATGTCGAGAAAGCGCACGCCAGTTAAATCGATGTTCTTAAGTACATCGGATTGGCCACCGAAGGTGAGCGATGTGGCATAAGTGGGGATCATCGCCGACAAATAGGGTCGCACCAAACGTGCTTCCTGCGCGTTGGCGGCGATGAAGATCGATTCGGGTTGCAACTTTTCCAACTTATCATGCAGCGCATTGAGATCGGTATTCGGCGTGAAGCTAAGTTGGCCCACGATTTTACCCCCGAGGCGCTGCCACTCCTCGCCGAATGCGGCTTGCAAATGCTTACCCAGCGCATTGCTGGCTGTCACGATGAGCACCGCATTGCGGCCTTCGCTTGCCGCGAGTTGGGCCACTTGACGCGTTTCCGCCTCGAGTGAAAGGCCAAACAAATACAGATTTGGGCTGGCGACCTCGTTCACCGGCACGCTCAGCGCCAGCGTCGGCACCGCACTGATATCCGATTCAGCGAGGGCAGTGACCGCGTTTTTGGTCAGCGGCCCGATGATTACGCGTGCGCCGCCTTCAATCGCTTGTTGATACATCGCGAGGATATTCGCCACCTGATCCGTGGTGGGATAGACCCGCACGGTCGGCATGTCAGGCTGCGCTTTGGCGGCAGCGAGGACACCTTGCTTCACCGCTTCTGCCGGTTGACGAAAAGGGGGGGCATTGAGCGGTAATAACAGGCCGATATGCGGGATCATTGCATCGGGTTTACCTGCCGCCGCTTTCTCTGCTAGGGTGGGCGCGGCGCTCGCTACCCGCGGGGTAGTTTCTGCGACCGCTGTCTCGGTTTTTGGGGTAGATGCGACCGGCGTAGGCACGATCACCGCAGGCGAGGGTTGTTTTTGAGGTGGAGTGGCACGGGCGTCCCTTACCGGTGCAGGGTGGGTTGTAGTGGCGCACCCGCCGGTTAGGGCGGCAAGAAACAGGATGAATAGAAAGGTGGCAATACGTTGCATCAGGAAAATAACCAGATAGGTAAAAGCACATTATATGTGGTCGCCACCCCCATTGGAAATCTGCAAGACATTACCCTGCGCGCGCTGGCAGTGCTGAAGCAAGTCGATCTTATCGCGGCCGAAGACACGCGCGTCACCGGCAATTTGCTCAAGCATTTCGGCATTGCCGCCAAGTTGATTTCGGTGCGCGAGCACAACGAACAAGCGGGCGCGTTGAAAATTATTGACGCCTTGCGCGCCGGCCACCCTGTGGCGCTGGTTACCGATGCCGGCACACCGGCGGTGAGCGACCCTGGCGCACGCGTGGTGGCGGCGGTGCGCGCGGCGGGTTTAACCGTTATACCCATCCCCGGCGCGAATGCCGCCGTGGCCGCGCTCTCGGCCGCCGGTTTCAACACCCCGCATTTTCTGTTTTATGGTTTCTTACCCGCCAAAGGCGGCGAGCGCCGCACCGCCTTGCAATCGCTACTGGCCTTGCCTTACACCCTGGTGTTTTACGAAGCGCCGCATCGTATCGCCGATACGGTTGCCGACTTGGTGACGGTGTTCGGGGGTGAGCGCGAAATCGTGTTCGCACGCGAACTCACCAAAACATTCGAAGAAATCCATGCCTGTTCACTGAGTGAAGCGGTAGCCTGGATAGGCGCCGACCCCAACCGCGAGCGCGGTGAATATGTGTTGATCATGTCCGGTGCGCCCGAACAGGAAAAATCCGCAGTGGAGACGCAGCGCGTGCTGGAAGTGTTGCTCTTGGAATTGCCGGTCAAGCAAGCTGCAAAACTCGCGGCGCAGATCACCGGAGAAAAGAAAAACCACTTGTATGAATTGGCGTTGAAACTGCGCGAGCCGGACTAGCGGACTTTGCATATGGGTTCGGAAAAGCGTAGTGTTTCCTGCATCAGGCATCTTTTAGCGCTTTCACCACCCACTTTATTAGAAAGGCCATTGCAATGCGTCCTATCCTGCTTGTATTCGTCCTTGTGTGCCTTGCCGGATGCGCTTCCGAGCAAGTGGTTTCCCCTGAGCAGATTGCCTTACAGAATAAAGTGGATGGCATCG
>JAUXTZ010000034.1 GCA_030681095.1 Burkholderiales bacterium | reverse complement strand
GCCCCTCTCCCGCTTGCGGGCGAGGGGAACAATATCTATTTTGCCAGATAAGGCAGGTAGCCTTCCATCTCACCCCGGATAGTGCGTGCGATGAAACGCGCCTGGATGAAAGGGAGCAGGCCGATGGGGATTTTGCTTTCGGTGAGCGGATGGGTTATTTCTTCCTGCTTGCGTTCCTGCCAAGCGGTGACGACGGCGCGGCGGCCTTTATCGTTGAGCATGACTGCGCCGCCTTCGCGTTCATCAAAATCGGCGGCGTTGATTTGTCCGCGATTGATTAGCGTGAGCGCCAAGCGGTCGGCAAGTATCGAACGGAATTCTTCCTGCAAATCGAGTGCTAACGCGGCGCGGCCGGGGCGCACGGCGTGTAGAAAGCCGAGTTGAGCATCCAGCCCTGCGGCCTCAACGGCGGAGCGGCAGTCGTTCATGAGCATGGCGTAGAGAAATGAGAGCAAGGCGTTGAACCGATCCAGCGGCGGGCGGCGGGTACGGCCATTGAGGGCAAACGATGCGCGCGCCTGCGATTTGACGATGAGATTAAGGGCTGCGAAATAGCCGCGCGCGGCCTCGCCTTCTACGCCACGCAACTCGTCCAGGTTGCTAGCAACGGCCGCAGCGCGTAGCGAGGCGGCGAGGTTGTCGGCGGTGCGAGTGATCGTTGCGGCTTCATCCGGGTCGGCGGCCTCTCGTGCGCCGCGTTGCAGATTGACGCGGCTATTTTTGAGTTTGCCCGCCACCATGGCGCGTGCAAGTTCCAAGGTGAACGCAGGCTCTAAAGCTTTGCTGTGATGCGCTTGGCGCAACAGGATATTGCCGGAGACTGGGCCTTCGAGCCGCGCTTTGAAACGGCCTGAATCATCCAGCAACACCAGCGATTTGCCTTCATCCGCCAGCCGATGCATGAGCGCGGGCGAGACCATGACATTGCCGAAACAGACCAGTCCGCTCAAGTGATGCAGCGGTACCTGGAGTTTTTTCTCGTGCTCAACATCGATACGCAAGGTGGCGTTTTCCAGATGCGCGTAGGCGTGGGGCGTCATGACGTAGAGGGTGTTTTGAACGGTGTGCACCGCTACTCCTCTGGGTTGAACAAGCTTAGTCTTTGTTGCTGTTGTTTACCCTGCGCCGCCAACGCTTCGGGCTGGCAAATCTCTTTCAGCGAACATTCCCGGCAACGTGCATCGTTCACCGGCGGTGGGAGCTTGCCCGAGGTCAGCATGGCGCGAATGGCCGCTACGGTTTCTTCGACCAGTTTTTTAAGCTCGGGAGTAATCACCACCTCCCGTCGCCGGTGGCTGGTGGCGTGAAAAATCGCGCCTTTGGGCACGGGGCGATTCAGCATTTCTTCCAAGCAAATCGCCTGCGCGGCGAGTTGAATGTCGTCATGCAGCTTCTGCCGCTTGGCGCCATGTTTGAACTCGACGGGGTACACACTGCCGTCCGGGTGAAACTCGACCAAATCGGCCTTGCCAATCAAGTTAAGCCGATCACACCACACGGGCAAGGCGCGCTCCACCCGCACACCCGACTTGATTTCGTAACCCGGCGTATCGACAAGATGATGCACCGCCTGCCCGCGCGCCGTGTGGATATTGTCCGCGAACACCTGCTCCAGATGAATCAGCCCGCATTGGCGCGGGCAATAAATCCAGTGTTGCAAGGCAGAAAGAGAAACCGGGTCGGGGTTGATCATAGTGGGGGCGTGGCGTATCGTTTGTGTCATAGCGCCTTAGCCCAATATATAGGAGATTGCCATGTCATTGACTGCTGAACAAATCAAGGCGGAAGCCATGAAACTCGCACCCGAAGAGCGGGCCGACTTGGCCGACTGGCTCTGGATCAGCGCCACCCCCCGCGAAGATGTAAAGGCTGCCTGGGATGCCGAAATCGCCCGGCGCATCGCTGAAATCGATGCGGGTACGGTCGAGTTTATCTCCGGCGAACAAGTGCTTGCGAGGATTGACGAGAAACTCCGCAAAGTCGGCGGGTGAAGCACGTTTGGCATCCCTTGGCCGAAAAGGAGTTCGACGAGGCGATTGATTACTATGGCGTCCACGCCGGAGTAAATATCAGCAGAAAATTCGCAACGGCAGTCAACCATACCCTGGGGCTTCTGCTTGAACATCCCGCTATCGGCAAGCCAATGTATCGTCAGGCTCGTAGCTTTCCCTTGCACGGTTTTCCCTTCGATCTTGTGTACCAGGTTTACCCTGAGATGATCCTCATCATCGCTATGGCCAACCAAAGCCGCCGCCCGGGATATTGGGCCGGACGGCGTTAGACATTCAGCACTTTCATAGCAAGGTCACGCCGGACGGCAAGTTCGCTTTATCCACCGCCACATCGTAATCGTCGAAGTTGCGCGGCACGGTCACCCCATCCTTAAGCTTCGGCTTGATGCGCTCGAACAGGGTGTGGGCTGGTGCGTTGCCGAGTTCAGAATCGTGCTTAAACACATACAGCCCGCGCGTGGTCATCTCACCGCGTGCGGCGGAGCGGTCGTGCTCGAACATTTGGGAGAGTGCTTGCCAGAGCAACTCCAGGTCTTCTTCCGAAAAGCCGGTCTGCTTGGCGAGGAAGCTGGAAACGAAGCCGTGCGCCATGTAGAGGCCGTAGGGGACGGTGTGTTTGCGGCCCATTGTGCGGTTATCGCCTTCCTGCTTTTCGGCTTCCGCTTCGGTGGTGACGGCCATACGGGTGATAGTGTGTTCCTGGGCGATGATGGGGTCGATGGAGCGAGCAAAGGTAAGTTGTACCGGGCCGCGCACCTGGCCGGCATTCTTGCCGGTGGACATCACCGCGCCGAAGGCGCGCACGTCGAAGAAGCGCTTGCACATATAGTCGCGGGCCGCTTCGGTCTTTTCTCCTTTCTCTTTCGCTAGCACTTCGGGCTGTTCGTGTGCTTGGTCGATCAGGGTGTTCAGCACGGCTTTTTCCTTGACGAAGATGTCATAGCCGCGCTCATTGCCTTTTGCCAGTTGCGTGAAATTACGCACCTTGCGCTTCAGAGAAACATCCGTCACCAGCCCGTGGCCGGTCTCCGCATCCATACGCGGCAGGTTGCCCGCATCAGGGTCACCGTTGGGGTTGCCGTCCTTTACATCGAACAGCAGCACGAAGTCATAGCGACTAGTCAGGCTCATTTGGATTCCTCTTGGTTGTCAGTTGATTCGGATTTGGTAAAGAAAGATTGGCGCTGGTGGTAGTAGCCCAAGGCGAAGCGGCCTTGGTCGGGCAAGGCGAGAATGCGAGGAAAGTCATCCAACCCGCCCATGATTTCGCCGATCAGTCTTTCCATCTGCACGGCGCGGCCTTTGGATAACTTGCCCAGATGATGATTCTTTAGCCGCAGCAGGGTGGTGAATACGGCGACGGGCGTGCTGGAAGCAGCACCGTAGTAACGATCACGGATGGTGGCGTTAAGACCGGGGCTAGCCTCTTCCTGTATTTTTTCCAGGGTGGCAAATAGCCGCCCCAGACGGTAGGCTGGGTGGGCGTTAGTCGGGTCGAGCATAATCTGAAACTCCTTCTCGGGCTTGGATGCAGTAGGGTTGGTACGGCGAATCAAACGATTCAACGAGGCTTTGATGGCGGCGGCGCGAGCGTAAGTAGGTTTCTGCTCTGCCCGGCAACGTTGCACCGCCAGATTAAGTAGCGGCGCGGGATAGGGCAGGCCTTCCAGAATGGCGCGCATGACCTCGCCGCCCAGGTTGGGCGGAATATTGGCGGCCTTGTTTTGCACGGCTAGTGCGGTGAGTAACCTGAACAGGGACAGGTGTTCAGGGTCGTAGGGCGCACGGGCGATTTTGATGTCGTCGAAATGGCGGGCGATGCGCCGTGCCAATTCATGTGCTGGGGCTGTTTCCCAGAAGCGGATGGCGATGCGGGCCGCGTTGGGCGCAAGACCCAGAACATGGAAACGGGTGTTTGCTTCGCCTTGGGTGAACTTGCCGGACTGGACGGCTTGATACAACACCTTCAAAGCATCCGTTCCCCTGTCGGGATCGTCTTTGGTTGGTTCACCGAACAGATCAAGCAGCGTGGTTTCCAGGTCGTGGGGTGCTGAAGCCCAGAACACAGTGGAAGTGTCACCGACCTGAATGCGCTGGCGGGAAGTAAGCAAATGGTTGAGTGCGGTCGTATAGGCAAAAGACGCACCTTTGCTGACAGGGGCATTTTCACCGTTCCGTTCGCGTTTACCGTAAGACTCAAAAGAGCGTTTGTTGAACGAAATGATGTTTGCGCCCGCAGGCTGACCACCCCATACATTCTTAATTACAATCTCATTAGTTGCGATGGGAACACCGCGCTTCCCTGTTATTAGACAATTCCCAATAAGAGGATTCGAGTCGTCAAGAGCGAGTTGCCTTTCGTATGTTGCCCTCACGACGGTGCGTGTGTGTACCTCCTCAATGTCATCTACCAAGCGGAAAACCAGGACCGGGTCACGCTTGGAAAATTCCTCATTCAGATGGAAGTGATTTAGCAAATCACCAAGGCTATCCGGGTTCGTTTGCAGTGATTCGCAGAAGCGCTGGACGGCTTTAACTCCGGCATCCTGGTCACACCCCTTTAGCCAGTCTCGCAAAGTGTCGAGAAAGCTGGCCAGTTTCTGCGCCCCCTTCTTCCCAGACCCCAACGAAAAACTGGCGTTATCCCAGAGCAGGTTTGCATCTTTGCCGCTATTCGTGTGCTTCATAGCTTGCTTGCCAATTGCCGGAAGCAACATTTCTCGGGGAATTGTTTTGCCTTTTTTCAGTTCACCCACTGGCTCGATATTGATGCAGTTGCCTTCGGCATCCAGAACCACTATGTAGTCCACACCCCGGCGAATCCACCCTTCGCGTGGCAGTTCCTCAGAACGTTCGTAATAAGCATTAAGCGCTTGCAGAATCATCCTCGTACCTCCTCGCTATCCCATGCAGGCACTGATACCGCGCCGTTTTCAAGTCGTGCGCGAAAGAAACGCGGCTGTGGGTCGGCTGTCTGGGTGAAATCCAGATCGTGGAGCATGAAACCAAGCTCGCGAGTTTCATCTATGGGTACAGGTTCGGCGGCAGGGTCTGTTACCAGCCGGAAGTACGCAGCGAACTCGCGGCAGCCGAGATAGGGTTGGTTGACGCATTGTCCACGGCTGGCGCGGCGCTCGAACATTTCGCAATACTTGTTGACGTGCGCGCCGGGATCGCGCTCGGAGAAAAATTCCAGATCGGCATGGATGCGATAAGCCACATCGCGCAGAAATAGTCCGGCGCGCTGTTGGCGATCATCCTCAATGTTGAGGCCGAGAATGCCTGTGCCGTTTTTCATGACTGTTTCCACATTGCGCGTGGATACCACGCTAGCAACTTCGTTGCGGCGCAGATTGATCCACCGGATGGGCTTGAGGACTTCAATTTTGCGGATATGCCAGCGGATTGCGGGTTTCCACAAGATCGCTTCGAAGCAGGCGCGGGCGGCGGAAGGCGTCATTACGTCATAGCTCACGCGCTCGACTTTCATTTCCGGGCGGGTGAAGCAGGCGAAGTCGCCAGCGAGTTCAAGGCAGTAGGTCTTCATCATTCCCCCTTATGCAATGCAATTTGTTAGCTTCGGCGGCAAGCCATCTGGATTGAGCCCAAGATCAGGATGATAGAGCCAATCGCTGACCTGGACGTACAGACCGGGGATGGCTTCCTCTACATCACCTTGTAACAGCAGCTTCATAACTTCCCGAGTATGAACGGTAACGGTGTAACGCTGAAGTTTGCGCATTAGCCAGCGTTCGGGGCCATGCTTTCTCAAGGTGTTCAGCAATTCGTCTACCTTGCCGTCGTTTCCATCCAAACCGCGATAGCGGACGATGACAGGCGCGCTGTCTTCGTCCTGGATGAGTTTGAATTTTTCGGCGGCGGTGCGGAAGTTGACGGCCAGCGTTTGCCCATCGACCTTGAGCAATTCGCCAATACCCTTCGCATCCAGATCGCAGGCGTGATAGAGCTTCTCAAAATAGCGGGCGAACAAGGCGCGCTCCAGCGGCTTGCCGGTGTGGCCATGGAGCACGCTACGGCAAGCGTCTTCGCCTTTGCGCAACAGGCCGAGTGGCGCGGGCTGGGGTGGGACGAACACCACGACTTCGCCCTGCATGCCATGTTCGGTCAGCCGTCCCTCCCTATTGCAGCGTCCAGCGGCCTGGGCGATGGAGTCCAGCCCGGCCAGCGCCCGATAAACCACGGGGAAATCCACATCCACACCGGCCTCAACTAACTGCGTACTGACGACGCGGGTTGGGATGCCATCTTTAAGCCGCGCTTTGATTTGCTGGATGGTTTGCGAGCGATGTTCACCACACATCAGCGCGGAGAGATGCAAAGTCCCTTCTGGCATTCGTTCCCAGAGTTCGCGTGCATCTTTGCGGCGGTTAACAATGGTGAGCACGGAATCACACTGACTGATCTCATTCGCCAGAACATCCCAACTCACAGGTGTGTTCCAGTCATCGGGCAGGCTCACGTTGACGCGCTCCAAAGCACGATAGAGCGCATCAGGGTTGCTCATGATCTCGCGCACGTTATCAAGGCCGCGCATGTTGTTCTTGGCGTCGAAATATTCGCGGGTGGAAAGCGCTGGTTGTGTAGCGGTGGAGAGCACTACCGTGACGCCATAATGCTGTGTCAGCAAATTGAGCATATCGAGGATAGGTTGCAAAAACTCCGGCGGCAGAAGCTGCGCTTCATCCAGCACGACAACAGAATCGACGATGTTGTGCAGCTTGCGGCAACGCGAAGTTTTGGCGGCAAACAGCGACTCGAAGAATTGTACGTTGGTGGTTACGACAATCGGCGCATCCCAGTTTTCGCACGCGAGACGGCTCTTGCTATTTTCTTTTTCGGCATCGACTTCGGCATTGCTGTGGTGTTCGATTACCGCCTCACCAAATATAGCCCGAAAAATGTCGGCGGTTTGCTCGATGATGCTGGTGTATGGGATGACGTAAATGATGCGACATTTGTTATGGCGTTTAGCGTGCTCCAGCGCAAAAGCGAGACTGGAAAGGGTTTTACCGCCGCCGGTGGGCACGGTCAGTGAGAATAGGCCCGGAGTTTCATGCGCTTTCTCACGACACTGCCGCAGGATGTCGGCACGCAACAGGTTGACCGGCGTACGATCTGCTGCCGTTATTTTATCGGCCATAAAGCGATCAAACTGTTCGAGCAGTTTTTGCACATCTGGCAAGTCACCGCGTCGCGCGGACTTGTCTGCATCCATGTAAGCCTCGGTGTCGAGAAAGTCTGCATCCACAAGACACGAGAACAACATGCGTATCCATAAAGCGAAACCATCCTTGCCGCCGGGTATCGCGCGCAGATCGGGCGAGAAAGCACCCTGTTCGAGAATTTCTGCAGGGGGCTGTTCGGTTAGGGCTTCATTGAGTTCGTCACGGCTGTCTTGGCTGTCAAGGCGTGCATCCAGCCCACCAAACCAGTCATATAGCCCGGCATGATGACCGGCGATGAGATAGGCCAACACGCGCCCTGCCGCACCAAAGCGATCACACGCCAGCATTGCGCCTGCGGTAGAGTGCGGAGCTTTGCCAGCCTCGCCCTTGATATGCGCGTCAGCTTCGAAACCGCTGGCCTGTCGGATGTAACGTTGGAATCGTGGCCGGTATTTACCTAAATCGTGCCATAGCCCTGCGAGATGCGCCCAATCTGCACCCTTGAATCGACGGGCATTTTGCGCTGCCAATCCCGCCACTGCCAGCAAATGTTCGACAAGATCGTGCGGATCACGCCACACGCCGTCTGCATCCTTTGCGGCATGGGCTATAGGCCGGAAATTACTCATGGTTCACTTCAGAGTTCGACGCGATTCGCTCTTTCCAGTGGTGTTGCATGCTCGCTCCTCGTCCTATTTTACTGGGAATGCTGGGTAGAGAAATTATTTACACTAGTGCATGTTACAGCCCGACTAGCTCACCAGGTGAGCTACCTACAATCCCGCCGCATCGACCACAACCCCTAGCCATTCCGGCCACCTTCAAGCTCCATGCGCCCGAAACTTCATGCCGACCTGCTCATCATCCGCATGCCGCCGATCATGCCTTCCACCCGCTTCTGAATAGCGTCGCGCACGCGTCGCCAATCCTCTGAATTTTCCGGCGGGGGGAAAGGATAGCAACGCTTCTGCACCGACTCCGGCAACGGAGGGCAGGCAAGATCGGCTGCTTCATCCAGCGTTACAACCAAATCCGCCCACTCGATATTTTTTTGATCCAAGCAGTGCAATGTTTGATCCGGTAGATCGGCCCCTGCCAGCACGCAGCTTGGTTTCGTCGGCAAGGGCGCCTCATGCAGCGCTACCGCACGCGCCTCCATCCACGCCGACCCCATCGAGTTGGCGAACGTGGCGGCCAGCAGGGCGCGGCACACCTCACCGCTGCCGACGAACAACACATGCGCTTTACGTTTATAGGGCAAAATCCTATCCTGGATTCATTTGATAAGGAAAAACCATGGCGAAATTTTACGCTGCCTTGACCGACGAATTGATGGATTTTATCCGCGCACAACGCTTATTTTTTACCGGCACGGCGGCGGCAGATGGGCGTATCAATGTCTCGCCCAAAGGCATGCAGACCCTGCGCATTCTCGATGCGCAACGCGTCGCTTACCTCGATCTCACCGGCAGCAGCGCGGAAACGGCCGCCCACTTGCGCGCGGATGGACGCCTGACACTGATGTTTAACAGCTTCGATGATGCGCCGCTGATTTTGCGCTTGTATGGCAAAGGCGCGCTGGTCATGCCGGACGATGCGGAATGGGCAGCGCTGTATAACTTATTTCCACCGATTCCCGGTGCGCGTCAAATCGTGGTGCTGACCATTGAATCGCTGCAAACCTCGTGCGGATTTGGCGTGCCGCGTTATGAATACAACGGCGAGCGCGATGACTTGGTGAATTGGGCGAACAAAAAAGGGGAAGATGGCTTGCGCCAATACCGCGCGGATAAAAATCGTATCAGCATCGACGGCTTGCCCACGGGTTTAGGCGGATAAGATCAGCGCAGCCAATAATCCAGGGCGATGCCGGCGAAGATCGCCGCGCCGACCCAGTTATTGTGCAAAAACGCCTTGAAGCATTTTTCCGGCTCACGCTTTTGGATCAAGGTGTAGTGGTACGCCATTAACCCCGCCGCCGTGGCCAAGCCTAGGTAGTACGGCCACTTGAAATGCAATTGCACGCCGACCTTGATCAAGATGGCAAGCAGGATGGCATAGCAAAACATCACCGCCACGACATCATATTTTCCGAAGGTGAGAGCAGACGTTTTAATGCCGATCTTCGCATCGTCCGCGCGGTCCACCATGGCGTATTCGGTATCGTAGGCGATGGCCCAGAACATATTGGCGATCAACAAGATCCACGCCAGCGCGGGCACTTGCCCGGTTTGGGCGGCAAAAGCCATGGGGATGCCGAAACCGAACGCGATGCCGAGATAAGCCTGCGGCAGCGCAAAAAAACGCTTGGTGAATGGATAGCTCGCAGCCAGCAGCAGCGCCGGCACGGACAGCATCAAGGTCAGTTTATTGAGCGGTAAAATCAATGCAAACGCGATCAAGGCCAAGGTGGAGGCCAGCGCCAGCGCTTCTTCCTTGCTGATCAGCCCCGCTGCCAGCGGCCGGTCTTTGGTGCGCGCCACCAGTGGGTCGATATCGCGGTCGGCGTAATCGTTGATCACGCAACCCGCAGAGCGCATGAGCACAGTGCCCAACACGAAAATCCACACGATGACCCAATTCGGATGGCCGTAGCTCGCTATCCATAAGCCCCACAGGGTGGGCCACAGCAGCAGCAAGATGCCGATCGGCTTATCCAGCCGCATCAGCTTTTCGTATACATTGAGTCGTTCGGTCAGCGTCATCGGGCACTCCAGGCGGGGTGCCTATTTTGTTGGAGCCGGCGTCGCGGGTCAACTCGGAATGCAGGATAGTTTGGCGATAAACTCCGCGCTCGGCACCGGGCGGCTGAAGTAGTAGCCTTGATATTCGTCGCAGCCGCGGCTGCGTAAAAATTTCAATTGCTGCTCTGTCTCCACACCTTCTGCTACGACCTTGATGTTGAGGCTATGCGCCATGGCGATAATCGCGGTGACGATCGCGGCATCATCTGGGTCGGTGGCGATATCGCGCACGAAGCTGCGATCCACTTTCAACTTATCCAAGGGGAAGCGCTTGAGATAGCTCAAGCTCGAATAGCCGGTACCGAAATCGTCGACCGAGATTTGCACGCCCATATTACTGAAGGTCGTCCAGGTGCGGATCGTGTCTTCCGGCCGCTCCATCAATAGCGATTCGGTGATCTCGATGCCGATCTGCTCGGGGGATAAATCAACTTCTTGCAGCATTCTCCCCACTGTGGCCACCAAGTTCCGCTGTGCGAATTGGCGCGCCGATATGTTCACGACCATACGCGGTTGCGTAATCCCCAGCAGCTCCCATTTCTGCCGCTCGCGGCAGGCATGGCGAATCACCCATTCGCCGATCGGCACGATGAGCCCGGCTTCTTCCGCCACCGGAATAAAGCGATCCGGCCCGATCGGCCCGCCGCTCGGGTTCCAGCGCAGCAAGGCCTCGGCCGCGCCAACTTGGCCGCTGGCAAGATTCACGATCGGCTGAAAATGTAGTGTGAATTCGTCCCGTGTTAACGCTTGGCGCAAATTACTTTCAATCTGCACTCGCTCCGAGGCAGCCTGATTCATCTGCGGGGTGAAGAATTGGAAGTTATTGCGCCCGGTGGCCTTAGCGTAATACATCGCGATGTCTGCATTGCGCATCAGTGTTTCCACGTCCGGGCCGTCATCCGGATACACCGCCACGCCGATGCTGGCCGAGGTATGCAATTCCGCACCATCGATCGAATACGGCGCGGACAAGGTAACGATCAGTTTCTGCGCCACAATGCCGATATCCTCGAAGCGCTTGATGTTGGGCAGCACCACAATGAATTCATCCCCGCCTTGGCGCGCCACGGTGTCTTCGTCGCGCAGGCAACTGCGAACGCGCTGCGCGACCGTTTGCAGCAAGCGGTCGCCAACATGATGGCCGAGCGAATCGTTAATGGTTTTGAAATGATCCAGATCGATAAACACAATGCCGACGCGTTGCTGCTGGCGGCTCGCTTGCATCAAAGACTGGCGCGCGCGATCTTGCAGCAAATTACGATTGGGTAGATTGGTCAAGCTGTCGTGATTGGCGAGATGGTTTACACGCGCTTCGGTCGCCTTGCGCTCGGCAATATCGCGCATCGCGCCAATGAACAAGTGCTCACCTGCAAACTTCACCTCACCCACGCTCAATTCGGCCGGGAACGTGGTGCCGTCGCGCCGTTGTCCCACTATTTCGCGCCGACTGCCAATCACGGTTGTTTGACCTGTTTCTAGGTAATGCTTGAGATGATGATCATGCTGGCTGCGATACGGCTCGGGCATCAACATGGAAATATTGTTGCCGACTAGCTCCTCTGAGCTGTAATCGAACATGCGCTCGGTGGCGGGGTTAATGGTGCGAATGACCCCATCGCTAGTCATGGAAATGATGGCTTCATCCACCCGATCCAGCACAGCGCGAATACGTGCCTCGTTGCGACGTAGCTTTTGATTGAGCTCACGCGCGCGTTCTTCCGACACCACTACTTGCCGCAGCAGGGGTAGCACTTGCCAGCGCATCAACAATGCACCGCCTGCCAGCAGCAGCAACAGAATCGGCAATACATAGCGCGCTTGCTCTTGAATGGGTTGATACAACTCAGTGGCATCAATGCGCAGCACCATGCCCAGTCCCAAGTTGCCGACCGGCAAATAAGCCGCTGCGCCAAGTTCGCCGAGGCTATTGCGGGTAGCGATAAAGCCGCTGCCCCCCGCCAAGGCTAGACTCATCGGAGTCGATGCTGCGGCCTCCCTGCGCGGGAGATGCGTTGCGATGCGCGGCGAATTTTTAGTGGGAAAGCATTGAACATAGTTGCTGTCTTCCGCCGCGCACAAATGCAGCTCAGCGGATTCGCTCATATTTTTAAGATCCGTGATCAGACCCATCATCTCCGGCATGCGCCGCACTGCTACCAGCGCACCCAACGGCTGCCCGGCATGGTTAATATCCATCTTGGTCGTCACTACCAGGCCGCCATCCCATTCGAGACGACTACGATAGGGCAAATTCAGCGGCACACTCAACTCAGGCTGAATTTCGACCGGGCCGGCGCGCGCCAATTCACGCCCGGCGTGGTCATACAAAGCTAGCGCATTAAAACCAATGGGTAAAAATGAACGTAAGGACAACTCCAAGTCGCGCACCAGCGTCGCATCACCGGGCCGCTTAGCGATTGCAGCCAGGCGTTCTTGCAAGGACGTGCGATTGGACACGGCGGCGACATTGACAAGGTTCTGACGAATCTCGCGCTCGAGCATGCGCGCACGTGATTCCACGTTCTGTTGCAAACTGCGGCTTAATTGGCTTTCCGCCTGCTTGTGCATCACGCCGTACACCGACAATCCGGTAGCCACAGTCAAGATCAAGAGAATCGCGCCGCTGATCAGGCTGATGCGCTTCTCTTCTCGGGTTCGAAATAACATTGGAATAAAATGGGATAATGTTCAATATGTTATCGTCGCTTGTGGCGCTTTCTTTAGCTGACCTATGCCCGCATCTTTCTTGATAAAATGAGCGCCCTTCGCACCATGAACCAGCCCCTCCCCCCTATTCCTCGCCCGATCCGTAGTTACGTACTGCGGCAAGGCCGCATTTCTCATGCGCAGCAACGCGCTTACGACAGCCTGCTGCCGCGCTTTGGCATCCCGTATCAAGCGGCAAGATTCGATCCTAGCCAAGCCTTCGGACGCAGCGCGCCCACCGTACTGGAAATTGGCTTTGGCATGGGTGAGAGCACTGCACAAATCGCGCAAAGCCGTCCGGATCTGAATTTCATCGGAGTGGAAGTCCACACCCCAGGCGTGGGCAGCCTGCTCAAGCAGATCGAGGAAAGCGGGCTGAGCAATGTGCGCGTGATTCAACACGACGCGGTGGAAGTCCTGCAACACATGATTGGAGAAAATACACTTACCGGTGTGCATATTTTCTTCCCCGACCCGTGGCCGAAACTGCGCCACCACAAGCGGCGTTTGATCCAGCCCGACTTCGTGCGCCTCATCGCCAGCCGCCTGCAGCCGGGCGGATACCTGCATGCCGCGACCGATTGGGAAGCCTATGCCGAACACATTCTCACCACCCTGTCGCAAGAACCGCTGCTGGAAAACACCACCGATGCTTACGCGACTCGCCCCGACTACCGCCCGCTCACCAAATTCGAGCAGCGCGGCCTAAAACTCGGGCACGGCGTGTGGGATATTGTGTTCCGCAAACGGGCTTCACCTTGACGCTAAAGCCCTTTTCGGGTGTAATGGCGCGCTTTCTCAAGCGGCTAAACTCAGTTTTTAGCGCTCAAAGGCCATTAGCTCAGTCGGTAGAGCAGAGGATTGACGGCACGCTGCGCAGCAGCTTGTCGCTGTGAAGGCTAAATGCACAGCAAGTTAAAGGCGCAAGCCCGGCCGTAGCTAAAATCCTTGTGTCACAACAAAGTAGTAACGATTTAAAGGCCAAGTAGCTCAGTCGGTAGAGCAGAGGATTGAAAATCCTTGTGTCGGTGGTTCGATTCCGCCCTTGGCCACCAGATTAAAAAAGGCCTGCGCGAATATCGCGCAAGCCTTTTTGCTTCTAACGTGGTCTTAGACCACTCAAGCCACTTTTTTCTTGCGGGCATGCTTCTCGATGGTGCCACTGATCTTGTCCATGACTTGATCGTGTGGAATCACTCGACCCGCCGCGATATCGGCAAGCCCTGAATTCACAGACCGAACAACCTGCTCCGAATACTCGAAGCCATCGCGTAAGACATGCTTAAGAATTTTCTGAGGTGTGCTGCCAGCTTCCGCCGCGAGCCTCTCAAGGCGCGCGGTGTCGGCGGCAGAAAGCGAAATATTGGACATGACACGGTTCCCAACGGTCACTAGGTGGCCATTATAAGGCAGACATGGGCGCACCCAAAATGGGCGCGCACCAAGCCTCACCTGGGGGTAATTGGCTTTTTCTTTCCCACACAAAATCCCAAGCAAGAAACCGTTAGGCCGCTGCCTCAAAATGCGCCACCAACGTTTGGAGATCGTCCGCCGTTGTCACTAGTTCCTCGGTGGCTTTGGCCACTTCCGCGATGCTGGCGCCGTTCTGTTCGATGAGCGCAGACATCTGTTCCATGTTTTTCGCTACCTGTTCGCTGGCCACAGATTGCTCGCTGGCCGCGCTGGCGATATGTTGTGCCATCGCGGTGACTTGCTCGCTCGTTCCGGTAATCTGACGGAAACTGTCGCTGGTTTCCTGCAGCAGCGTACGGCCCGCTTGCACCTCGTCCGCCGCTGTTCCCATCGAGGCCACGGACGATTGGGTGCGCCCTTGAATTTCATCAATGATCCGGGCGATGTCGGCGGTACTGGCGGCGGTTCGCTCCGCCAGCTTGCGCACTTCATCCGCGACCACCGCGAACCCGCGCCCCTGCTCGCCGGCGCGAGCGGCCTCGATGGCCGCGTTCAACGCGAGCAGGTTGGTTTGTTCCGCGATGCCCTTGATGGCCTGGGTCACGCTGCCGATGCTTTGAATGGATTGGCTCAGTTGGCCGATCATCTCGCCGGAACTGCTCACCGCTTCCACGACGCGGGTGGTGGATGCCATGCTGCGCTCCATGCGCACACTGCCGCCGGTTACCGTCACCAGGGATTCCTTTGCCGCCGCCGCTGCGCCTTCCGCACTTCTGGCTACCTCGGAAATGGACACGGCCGTCTGTTCCATGGCAGCACTTACCTCCATCACCCGGTCCTGCTGCTTGTTCAGGTGGGATGCGACCTGCTCCACCTCAGTTTGCAAATACTGGCCATGGGTATGCAGGCCAATTGTCGCCAAGCGGATCTGATCAATCATCACGCGTAGATGTGCCTGCATATAAGCCAACGAGGAAAATACCTGGCCGACTTCATCGCGGCGATTGATCCGGATGTCGTTGTTGAGATTGCCCTGGGCCATTTGATCGAAATATTGCACCGTGCGCTGCAAGGGCCGAACCAGGGTGCGATGTAGCAGTATCGCATTCGCCACAGCCAAGATCCCCCCTGTCCCGAGCAAGGCAGCCATGATGCCGGTGGAACCGTTCCAGCCTGCTACGCCCGCGCCGACCAGAAGCAGTATAAGCAAGCCCGTGCAGACACCGATGCGCGTCATGATCGGCGTATCGCGCAGCCAATCGTGCTTGCGTGTCAGGCGCGCCCGCTTTTCGCGGATGGCTTTGTAGAACGCCTCGGCCTCATGCACTTGCTGCCGGTCGGGTTCCCGGCGCACTGACATATAGCCCGAGGTTTCATTGTTCTTGCGCACTGGCACGACCAGCGCATTGACCCAGTAGAAATCGCCGTTCTTGCAGCGGTTTTTGACCGCACCGCTCCAGGGCCGCCCCTGTTTGGCGGTATCCCACAGATCCTTGAATGCCTCCGGCGGCATATCCGGATGGCGCACCATGTTATGGTTCTGCCCTATCAACTCGTCGCGCGAAAAGCCGCTGAGCTCGACAAAAGCATCGTTGGCATAGGTAATCGCGCCTTTGAGGTCAGTTTTGGAAACGAGGATTTTTCCCTTGGGGTACGGATGCTCCCTGTCCGTAACGGGCGTATTGATTTTCACGGTGTCTGGTCCTTCCGACTAAGATTTTTAATTGGGTTCTTATTTCTGCGGCGGGTTTTGGGACGCAGTACTTGAGTAAAATGTGTTCCAAAGCCCTTATCGACGAAAGGAAATAGGAACTTTAGCCCGCTTAGGGAAAATAGGCTCCCTGCGCAGACGCTTCCTAAATTAAGCCCAAAGCAAAAAACCCGGTAAAATACGCATTTAGCTTAGCCCTCCCGCCTACCCATGCAGCTTTTCACCTTTGGCATCAATCATCAGACCGCGCCGCTCGATATCCGCGAGCAGGTGGCGTTTCCGGCCGAGCGCCTGGAGCCGGCCCTGCACGACCTCGCGGCGCACACAGCGGTGAAGGAGGCGGCGATACTTTCCACCTGCAACCGCACCGAGATTTACTGCAACACCGCGCAACCTGAGCAGGCAATCGGCTGGCTGTCCGAATTCCACCATTTACCACGCGAAGTGATTTCCCCCTACCTCTATGCCCTGCCGCAAGAGCAGGCGGTAAAACATGCGTTCCGTGTGGCGAGCGGGCTGGATTCGATGGTGTTGGGCGAACCGCAAATTCTGGGCCAAATGAAACAAGCGGTGAAGACTGCTGAATCAGCCGGCACCCTTGGTACGCTCTTGCACAAGCTGTTTCAACGTACTTTTTCGGTCGCCAAGGAAGTGCGCACCACCACCGATATCGGCGCGAATTCAGTGTCGATGGCCGCGGCGGCAGTGCGTTTGGCGCAGCGCATTTTTCCCAGCATCAGTGAGCAGTCGGTGTTGTTCATCGGCGCGGGCGAGATGATCGAGCTGTGCCTGGATCACTTCGCGGCGCAGCGCCCAAAGCACATCACTATCGCCAATCGCACGCTGGAACGCGCGCATGTGTTGGCGCGGCGGGTGAATGCCAATTCGGTAACCCTCAATGAACTGCCCGAGGTGTTGGCGCGGCACGATATCGTGATCAGCTGCACCGCTTCACCCTTGCCGATTTTAGGTAAAGGCATGGTCGAGCGCGCGATCAAGGCGCGCAAGCATCGTCCGATGTTCATGGTCGATCTCGCTGTGCCGCGCGATATCGAGCCGGAGGTGAGCGAATTGAGCGATGTGTTTCTGTATGCAGTGGATGATCTGGCCGAGGTGGTGAAACAAGGTGTGGATAGCCGCCAAGTTGCTGCCTTGCAAGCCGAGACCATCATTGAAACCCGCGTACAAAATTTCATGGAATGGATGCACGCGCGCGAGACGGTGCCCACCATCCGCGCCTTGCGCGACCATGCAGAGCGCCAACGCCGCCTGGAGTTGGAGCGCGCATTGAAGCAACTCGCGCGCGGCGATAATCCGGAAAAGGTCATGGACTATCTCTCACACGCGCTCACCAACAAACTCATGCATGGCCCGACGCATGCACTCAGCAACGCCACGCAAGACGAGCGCGAATCGCTCGAAGCTTGGCTGCGCCGGCTGTATCACTTACACCAAGAATGAAACCCAACCTCAGCACCAAGCTCCTCCAGTTGAGTCAACGCCTGGAAGAGTTGAATCACTTATTGAGCGCGGTGGATGTCACGCGCGACCTCGACCATTACCGCAAGCTCACGCGCGAGCACGCCGAACTCGGCCCGGTGGTGGAATTTTTCCACGCCTATCAGCAAACCGAACAGGACATCGCCACCGCGAAGGAAATGTTGGCTGATCCGGAGATGAAGGATTTCGCCGAAGCCGAATTGCGCGAAAATCAAGCCAAACTGGAAGCACTGGATATCGAGTTGCAGAAGCGCCTGCTGCCCAAGGACCCGAACGACGACCGGAATATTTTTCTGGAAATTCGCGCCGGCACCGGCGGTGATGAATCGGCCTTATTCGCCGGCAATTTGTTTCGCATGTACTCGCGCTATGCCGAGCGCCAAGGCTGGAAAGTCGAAGTGGTTTCGCACAGCGAAGGCGAAGTCGGCGGCTATAAGGAAATCATCGCCAAAATTATGGGTACTGGGGCGTATTCCAAATTGAAATTCGAGTCCGGCGGGCACCGCGTGCAGCGCGTACCGGATACCGAAACCCAGGGCCGGATTCACACCTCGGCCTGCACCGTGGCGATCATGCCGGAAGCGGATGAAATCGCCGATGTGAATTTAAACCCGGCCGATTTGCGCATCGACACCTATCGCGCCTCCGGCGCGGGCGGCCAACACATCAACAAAACCGATTCAGCGGTGCGCATCACGCACCTGCCCACCGGCATCGTGGTGGAATGCCAAGACGACCGCTCGCAACACCGCAACAAAGCGCAGGCAATGTCAGTGCTGGCGGCGCGCATCAAGGACCAGCAGATGCAAGCGCAGCACGCGCAGGAAGCCGCCACGCGCAAATCGTTGGTCGGCAGCGGAGATCGCTCAGAGCGCATCCGCACTTACAATTTCCCGCAGGGCCGCATAACCGATCACCGCATCAATCTCACCCTGTACAAGATCGATTTCATCATGGATGGCGACCTGGAAGAACTGATTCAGGCGCTCTCC
>JAUXTZ010000012.1 GCA_030681095.1 Burkholderiales bacterium | reverse complement strand
CTTCCTGGGCGATGCCGCGAATAACCAGGGCACCTTCCACGAAACCTTGAACATGGCCGCGCTATACAAACTGCCTTGCCTGTTCATTTGCGAAAACAATCAATACGGCATCGGCACCGCGATTGACCGCTCCACCGCCGTAGTGGACCAGTTCAAGCGTGTTTGCAGTTATGGCATCGAGTCGGCCCAATGTGACGGCCAGGACATCGACGTGGTGTACGAACACGCGCGCAAGGCTGTGGACTATGTACGCAGCGGCAAAGGCCCCTACTTCCTTGAGCTGATGACCTACCGCTATCGCGGCCACTCCATGTCCGACTCTCGCGGCTACCGCACGCGCGAAGAAGAAGAGTTGTGGAAACAGCGCGACCCGATCTTCATGCTGCGTGACCGCCTGATCGACGCGAAAGCGCTGACCCTGGACGAGTTCCACAAGATGGAAAAAGAGATCGACGGCTACATCGAAAACGAAGTCATCAAGTTCGCGGAGGAATCGCCGGAACCGAACGTGGCCGATCTCGAAAAGTACGTATTCGCTTAAAAGCAAATAGACAGGATTAAATCATGGCAGAAATGATGTACTGGGAAGCCCTCCAGCGCGCCCACGATGAAGAAATGGCGCGCGATCCGATGGTAATCTGTCTGGGCGAGGACATCGGCGTCGCCGGCGGCACCTACAAAGCCACCAAGGGCTTGTTCGAAAAATACGGCCCGCTACGCGTGATGGACACCCCGATTTCCGAAAACGGTTTCACCGGTTTGGCGATCGGCGCTTCCTTTATCGGCGTGCGCCCCATCATCGAAATCATGTCGGTGAATTTCGCCTGGCTGGCGATGGATCAATTGTTCAACTCTGCCGCCAAGGTGCGCTATATGTCCGGCGGCCAGCTGACCGCCCCGATCGTGATGCGCTCCCCCGGCGGCTCTGCACATCAACTCGGCGCGCAACACTCCGCGCGCATGGAAAAAGTGTTCATGGGCATTGCCGGCCTGCGCGTTGTTACCCCATCGAATCCGAAACAAGCTTATGGCTTGCTAAAATCAGCCGTGCGCTCGGACGACCCCGTGTTCATCAACGAACACGAACTCATGTACAACATGAAGGGCGACGTGCCGGATGATGAATATTTCCATCCGCTGGAAGGCTCCGAAGTCGCGCGCTCCGGCACCGACGTTACACTATTCGGTTACAACATCTCGGTACACTGGTGCTTGAAGGCGGCCGAGATTCTCTCCACGCAATACAACATCAGCGCGGAAGTGGTTGACCTCTATTCCCTCGCCCCGCTCGACCGCGCTGGCATCAAGAAATCGGTGTCCAAAACCCATCGCGCCGTGATCGCCGAAGAAGACGAAGCACCTTGCGGCGTCGGCGCCGAAGTCATTGCCATTATCAACGAAGAATGTTTCTTCGACCTGGATGCCGCCCCAGTGCGCGTGCATTCGGCACTGGTGCCGCAACCCTACAATCACAAGCTGGAAATGGCCGCGATCCCCGATCACGAAGATGTCGTGAACGCGGTGTTGAAGCTGTTCGGAAAAGCTTAACCCCTTCCGCGCGCCACATGGTTGAACAAAAAGGTTTCAAACGATGAGTTCTCATTACGTCATCACCATGCCGCAGCTCTCCGACACCATGACCGAAGGTGTGTTGGTCACGTGGGAGAAGCAAGCTGGCGACCGCGTTGAGCGCGGCGACATCGTGGCCACGGTCGAGACCGACAAGGCCATCATGGACGTGGAAGTATTCAAGGCCGGCTATCTCGCCGGTCCGCTGGCCGACGCAGGCGCCACCGTCGCCGTCGGCGCTTCGCTTGGCTATATCACTGACACCCAGGGTGATCTCGCCATCGAAGCCGGTGAAGTGGTCACCGCAAAAGCCCCGTCGGAAATGATCCCGCACCACGCCGGCGTCGCCGT
Source organism: Burkholderiales bacterium (assembly GCA_030681095.1). GTDB lineage: Bacteria > Pseudomonadota > Gammaproteobacteria > Burkholderiales > Thiobacteraceae > RBG-16-58-11. Next base: position 12,340 of record JAUXTZ010000012.1, on the reverse strand, counting down.
CGTGATGCCGCAGCTCTCAGACACTATGACCGAGGGCATCGTCGTCACTTGGGAAAAAAATATCGGCGACATCATCAAACGCGGCGACATTGTTGCCACGGTTGAAACCGATAAAGCCATCATGGATGTGGAAGTGTTCCACGAAGGCTTCCTCTCCGGCCCCTTGGCCGATGTGGGTAGCGTAGTCGAAGTCGGCCACCCGATGGCTTTCATCGTCAACGACAAGGCCAAGGTAATCGACACGGCAGTGATCATTACCGCCGAACACAAAGTCACCGACGTACACCATAAGACACCAAGCAGCGAAGCGAAGCCGCTTGCACCGAAACCCGTCGCCGCACCGGCTCCAGCCATCTCCTCCGCCGCTAAACCGGTCGCACGTCCCGCCGGCCGCAAGGCATCGCCCTATGCGCGCAAAGTGGCGGGCGCTTTGGGTGTGGATATCGGCGGCGTCGCCGGCAGCGGCCCGGAAGGCGTGATCACCGCCGCCGACGTACAGCGCGCGCGTCCCTCGATGAAGGAAGTTGCGCACAGCATGCCGCAGGTGGATGTGCCGGGCGAAGGCCGTACCATGACCTCGATGGAAAAAGCGGTGTCGCACGCCATGACGGCGTCGCTCACGCTGCCCACCTTCAACGCCACCATGAACATCGACACCAGCAAGCTCACCGCCGCCGCCAAGGCACGTAAGGTCTCGGTGACGGTCGCCATCGCCAAAGCTTGTTCGGTAGCAATGCAGAATTATCCGCGCATGAACTGGGCCTACCAGCCGGTAGACAAGCTGATTGAGCGCCCCAACCACGACTTCGGCGTCGCGGTGAAAAGCGACGACGGCGGCCTGGTGGTGCCGATTCTCTCCAACATCGAATCGCGTGGCCTGGAAGCACTGCAAGAATCCTGGAATGACTTGGTGCCGCGCGCCCGCGTGCGCAAGCTGGTACCAAAAGAATTCGCCAACCCCACGTTCACCATTTCGAACATGGGCATGTTCGGCATCACCCATTTCACCGCCATCCCCACCCCGGGCATCGCGGCGATTCTGGCGATTTCCACCAACAGCCCGCAGGGCACACCCTTCACCATCACCGCCGACCATCGCGTATTGAACGGAGCAGATGTGGCCGCCTATCTGGTTGATCTGAAGAACGCTATCGAGAATCCGGACGCTTGGATGGCCGGCGAAGCAACGCCGCCCGCCTCGCCCATCCCCGAAGGCAACTGGGACACGCAAGTACTGGTCATCGGCGGCGGCCCCGGCGGCGAAGATTGCGCGCGCGATCTGGCTGACCACGGCGTGAAAGTCGTCATGGTCAACAATGCCCCCTTCCCCGGCGGCGAGTGCCTGTGGCGCGGCTGCATCCCGTCCAAGGCTTGGCGTCACGCAGCCGACATCATCCGCGACCGCGCGCATGATGCCGACAAAGGTGTGGCCGGCACCGACAAACCGAAGATGGTGTGGGAGACGCTGGAAGCCCACCGAAAAAATATTCTGCAAACCCGCGGCGAACTCGCGCTGAAAACCGACAAAGGCGTGAAGATCGACGTGCGCGAAGGCTTCGCGTCCTTCATCGACGCGCACACCGCCGAAATCAAACCCGCCACGGGCGATGCTTACAAGATCACCTTCGGCGCGGCGGTGATCGCCACCGGCGCCCCGCCCTTCGTGCCACCCATCCCCGGCGCGCGCGAGTGCTTGGAAACCGGCGGCGTAATCACCTCCGACAGCGTGTGGAACCTGGCCAAGCCGCCCAAGAAACTGGGCATCATCGGCGGCGGCGTAATCGGCGTTGAGATGGCGCAGATATGGAAAGATTTCGGCGCGGATATTCTCATGCTCGAAGCCAAGGACCGCATCCTGGCCGAAATCGAAGAGGAAATCGCCAAGCAGCTTACGACAGTTCTGACATCAGAGTTCCCGGTGGTGGCCTCGGCCAAGATCAGCGAAATCTCCGGCAAGCCGGGCAAGATGCTCATCAAGTACAGCGACAGTGAGGGCAAAGCCAACGAATACGCCTGCGACTACGTGCTGATGGCCACCGGCAAGCGCCCGGATACGTCCAAACTGAATCTGGATAAAGCCGGCGTGGCGCTCGATGGCGCAGCGATCAAGACCGACACCGCTGGCCGCACCAGCACGCCGCACATCTTCGCCGTGGGCGACGTGATCGGCGGCTACATGCTGGCGCACACCGCCGCTACCCAAGGCCGCGTCGCCGCGCACAACCTCACCGGTCATGCGGCAAAGTACAACCAGGACTTGGATTGCGGCGTCACCTTCTCGCGTCCGGAAGCAGGCTTCGTCGGCCTCTCCGTGGCGCAAGCAAAAGCCCGTGGCATCGACGCGGTGGAAGCCAAGATCCCGATGAGCATCGACGCCAAGGCGATGATCGCCCTGGAGACGCACGGCATGATCAAGCTGGTGGCCGACAAGGCGACGCAGAAAATCATCGGCGTGCACTTCTTGGCCGACCATACGGACACGCTGATCGGCGCAGCAGTGATGATGGTTTCCGGCGGCATGACACTGACGCAAGTGGCCGAAGCCATCTTCCCGCATCCGACGCAAACCGAGTTGTTCGGCGAGTTGGCGCGACGGCTACTGGCTAGGTTGCGGCGCACGGCAAAAACGAAACCCTGACGCGAGTCACGGCAGTAGAAACTAAAAACGGCAGGCGATCCCTGCCGTTTTTTTTCGTCAAGAAAGTCGGCACGACCGGTTAACCATACTTACCAACCCCTCCTCGAATTTCGACGAAAAATTGAGCATGCGCTGCTGAATTTTTTGCCCGTGATACAAATGTGATCTTGGCGTGATGATTATTACATATGAAGTTGACATAGTTTGTTTATCCCGTTGCGCAGTGGTTCAAGCGCGCTGGTAATTTAGGTTTTCCTTCTATGAAGCTGAATTTTTAAGGAGATAAACATGACATCAACAGTATCAAAACGATGGTTACGGATTTTATTTGTTTTTCTGCAAGTCGCATTGCTTGCAACGAGTGTGCAGGCATCGGAATACGATGAAGATGATGATGGTTCAGGCATCGCTGGCGCTGTCTATACCATGAGCAATTCAGCAAGCGGTAATGCCATCCTCCGATTCCACCGCGCGGCGAACGGCACACTGACAGCAGCCGGAAGTTTTCCAACCGGCGGTGTTGGCAGTGGTGGTGGGTTGGGTAACCAGGGGGCGTTGATACTGAGCCAGAACAACCGCTGGCTTTATGCAGTGAATGCTGGGAGCAACGACATTTCTGTTTTTGCCGTACGCCCCAAAGGTCTGGTCATGACAGACAAAGTATCTTCAGGCGGTATTCGGCCCGTCAGCTTAACGGTTGATCGTGATCTGTTGTATGTCTTGAATGCAGGGGGCAATGGCAACATCAGCGGTTTCACTGTTCAACGCAAAGGTCGCCTTGCACCGCTACCAGGTTCCACACGGTCATTGAGTGGTCCCAATACTGCGCCCGCGCAGATCGCTTTCAATCCAGAAGGCGGAATATTGGTGGTAACCGAAAAGGCCACCAATTTAATTGATACCTATGAAGTAGCTGAGGATGGCTTGACCACGGGTCCGTACCTAAACAACTCTGTCAGAGCGACTCCTTTTGGTTTTGCCTTTGACCGCCGCGGTCGGTTGTTGGTATCGGAAGCGGTGGGCGGTGCCGTGGACGCTGGCTCAGTGTCAACCTACAACATCACGGAAAATGGTCAACTTGAAGTCATCAGTCCTGCTGTAGCCACCACCGAAACAGCAGTTTGCTGGGTTGTGGTGACGAAGAACGGGCGCTTTGCCTATGTCAGCAACACGGGCAGCGGATCACTCACAGCGTATCGCGTTGCGCGCGATGGCAGCATTACCATACGTGATGCGGACGGTCGTACGGGTGATACGGGCACCGGTAGTGCACCACTTGATATCGCGTTCTCGGATAACAACCGCTATATCTATACGCTGAACAACGGTACCCATAGCCTTGGCGCCTTCCGCGTGCAGGCGAATGGTGGGCTCGTTGCCCTACCCGGCGCCAATGGATTGCCGATTGGTGCAAATGGTCTTGCTGCACACTAATCGTTATCCTGTATTTGAATAGTTGTATCGTGGGTCTAGCCGTCGCACAAAACGTCTAGGCCCACGCTTATTGGGCTATCACTGCGGGATGCCATACCCTGCTGGCCTTGTGTGATGTTGGCAGCCGTGGGGATAGAGCGCCCACACTATCATCACATTTCCATCACGGGCACATCGACCCGGCTTGAAGCAACTGCTGGCAGCGCAAAAGAAAAGGTCGTTCCCTGATCGACCACGCTTTCGCCCCGGAGACGGGTGCCATGGAGTGCCAACACCTGTTTCACGATTGCCAAACCTAAGCCAGACGAATCCGGATGGGCGCCACGGTGTATCACCGGGCTGGCGCTGTCGCCCAACAACGCGCTTAGGTCTTTCGGCGCAATGCCGCCTCCCGTATCAGCAACAAACACCTTTACCTCCCCAGCTTCGCGTTCGATGCGCACCGATACCCGTCCGCCGGCGAGCGTGAACTTCAGTGCGTTAGCGATGAGGTTGGACAAGACACGCTCGATCATCCCGATGTCCGCCTCCACCTGGTATGCACCGCCCTCCGCATTCCATTCGAGATGAACACCGCGCGCATCCGCCAGGGGCTGAAATTTAAGGACGACGTCTTGAATCAACTCAAGCAGCGAAAAACGCTCGCGCACTGGCACAGCATCGCGATGTTCCAGCTTGGCCAACTCAAAGAAATCGCTGATTAGCCTTGCAAGACGTTCGGCATGCCTGAGCGCCGTGTCGAGAAAAGCCTGATGCTCAGATTGGCTCAAACGATCGGCCTTGAATTTCAGTGTTTCTAAATAGCCATGCAGTGAGGTTAGCGAGGTTCTCAGATCATGTGACATATGCGCCACGCGCTCGCGCCGCAAACCATCGATTTGTCGCATTTCCTGTATCTGCGCCTCGATACGGTGCGCCATTTCGTGAAAGCTATCTTGAAGCTGGGCGATCTCGTCACCGGATGACGCCACAGGCAGGCTTGCTTCCGACGAAGCCTGCTGCTTAAAGCCCACTACCTCGGCGGTCAAGCGGCGCAAGCGGCAGGTCAAGCGAAACAGCACGAACAGCCCAGCCACGAATGCCGCCAACATCGCTAGGCCAATCGTCCAAGCACTCGCACGCTGTACATAGCTTTTCTGCAAACCTTGCACCAGGTTCGTGGCTTCTTCGTTAGCGAGAATGATGTAAAGATAGCCTTGAACCCCTTGCGCACCCGGAATCGGCGCTGCCGAAAATATCTTACGGCCTGTGGCATCGCGGGGATTGTCTCCGCGAACAATGGGTGCCGATGCTTCTGACAAAAACTCTCGAATCGGCGCCATATCGATGGTCATGCTCTGCAATTTTTCTGGCGGCGCGGAATAGCCCAGCAACTTTCCGTCCACGCCCAGCACATATAACTCGATGCTGGGGTTGATCACCATCATCATATGAAAAATTTCTTTTAAGGCCTGCTTATCAACCTTTCCTTCCCGCATCAGCATCGTTTCCGAAACGATATGTTTTGCTAGATCGCGGTTCAGTTTTTGGGTCGCCTCCTGCTGGTAACGCGAATTAAAGTGGTGCGTCACCGCCAACATGCCCAGCCCCACCGCCGTGAGCAAGACAAACAGGGTTAACGCGAGCCGCCCATAAAAACGGTTGAGCAGAATCATGCGGCGTGTGCGACATGATCATGAAATTTGTAGCCAACGCTCCACACCGTCAAAATGAGCTGCGGGTTTGCGGGGTCCGGCTCGATCTTGTTGCGCAAACGATTGATGTGCGAGTTAACCGTATGGTCGTAACCATCGTGCCCATATCCCCACACTTGCTCCAGCAATTGTGCGCGGGTGAATACTTGGCCAGGATGGCGCGCAAGACAAGCGAGCAAATCGAATTCCTTAGCCGTCAACGTGACTGGCACGCCCTGCGCCAACACCTCATGCCGCCCGATGTCGATATGCAGCCCATCCATTTGAATGCAATCGCTTGCAGATAGGCCAGGTGTCGCCATGTCTGCGCGGCGAATTAAAGCTTTTACGCGCGCGCATAGCTCCATAATGCTAAAAGGTTTTGTCAGAAAATCATCTGCGCCCATTTCGAGACCCAATACGCGGTCTATTTCGGAAGAGCGTGCGGTAAGCATCAGAATGGGCACACGGCTACCCTTGGCGCGCAGCTCGCGGCATATTTCGAGTCCATCCCTGCCGGGCAGCATCCAATCCAGAATCAATAGATCAAATGACTCGCAAACCAAGCGGTGCAAGCCGGTTTCACCATCCGGCTCCTTAGTCACCGTATACCCGAGATCAGTCAGGTGAAACTCGATCAGCGCAGCGATGTCCGCGCTGTCTTCGAGCAGCAGTATGCGACGGCTCACGTTGCCTCCCCGCTTACTCCGTGGCTGCCTTGGCGATAGCCGCCAGCAACCCATCCAGCTTCTTCGCCAGTTCGTCTTGGCCCTTGATGCTGTGCCGGTCGACGATAGCAGTCACCGGGTAGTAACTCACTAACACCTTGCCCTCTGCGTTTTCCCACACCAGCGCCTTGAGCGGGAAATCGATGGCGGATTGGGGTGAGGCCACCATGAATGGCGTGCCGCCCTTGGCAGCACCGAAAATCGTGACCGTAGCAGGCCGCATGCTCAGACCGGCTTTCTGCGCGCCGTCGGCGTGATCGATTTTGGCGAACTGGGTCAAGCCCTTTTCCTTGATCGCGCTTTCCAAGCGTGTTTGCGTTTCCTGAAAACCGAAATTGCTTGTCTTGTCTTTCATACCGGCCTCGCCTGCGTTTACGTTCCACGAAATGCTCATTGCAAGTAAACCGAATAAAATCGCTTTCATATTTTTCGCTCCTTGAATTTGTGTAACGGTTGAGAAATTGTATTTATGCTGGACACAGTGGAAGGCGCAGCACCTGAAGCACGTCGCCGCTCGACTGATCTTGTACGAAGGCTACCACGCCCATTTTGGCCGTAACCCAATCCGGCTTTAGGGTAATAAGCTGTTGCCAAACGTTAGCGGTATTGGCGCTCAATTTGATCGGGCCGCGCCATTCGCGCACCACGTAATCGTGATGCAAGCGTACGCCGCTGTTCTCGCCGGCCCGCACCTCGCTGGATAAATCGTTCTGGTACAGGGCGACATAGAGCACGGCGTTAGCTGTTGTTTTGGGCAGCGCCGTGACAGCGACCTCGATGTTGTCTTTCGCAACGGATTTCAGCACCAATTTAATATCGGCGCCGGCTGGCAGACGATTGATCTCATCCACAGCGCGTGTCAGCGTATCGCCACGCATCCCGCGAAAGTCACGGGCATTGAGCATGAATTGCGGCGTGTAGACCGTGCGCCCGCCTGCGCCTCGCACCAAATCACGCTGCCGGGCAGAAAAAACGGGGTTGGCAAAACGATCCTTCCAGCCGATGTAGTCCCAGTAATCGACATGCAACGCCAAAGGCACCATGCGCTCCGGGCCGAAGCCTTGGCTGGCGATGCCGCTCAGCCAGCGATCGGCGGGCGGGCAACTGCTGCACCCCTCCGAGGTATAGAGCTCCAACAAGGCCACGCGTTGCGGGCCGCTGCTTGCCTGGCACTGAGCAGCGTTAAGCAGTGGCGAAGACATAAGCATCATCAAAGCAAGCCATCCCTGTAACAATCTCATCATCCCCTCCGTGCAATTCGCAATTAGTCGGATGACTTCGGAATAACTTACATGCAATATTTGAGTCATGTAAGGATATGCTCGCCGCCGGGACTAATGCACAACCCCGCCAAAACTGGAGAAACCATGAAGCTGTACCGTATTTTGTTCGCACTGTTGCTGATTGCCGCCGCCTCCGCCGCACAAGCGCTGGAAATCAAACCCTACACAGCCGCCGCGCTGGCCGAAGCTCAGAAAGCCGATAAGCCCTATGCGCTGCACTTCCACGCCGACTGGTGCCCGGTGTGCCGCGCACAAACCAAAGTGCTCGAAGGCTTGAAAGCCGACAAGAAAATGAATATCACCGTCTTCGTCGTCAATTACGACAAAGAAAAAGAGCTTCGCAAACAATATGGCGTGCGCACCCAATCGACGATCATCGTATTTATTGGCAAAGTCGAAGCTGCGCGCTTGGCGGGTGAATCCACAGAGCCAAAAATTCGCGCTGCTCTCAGCGCCGCGCTGTAAGGATCGCATCTCATGAGCGTTAGCATCGCCCAAATGGTCTTGAGCATGACGGCGGGCAGCCTGACCACGCTCTCGCCCTGCGTCTTTCCGATTTTGCCGCTGGTCGTGGGCGGCGCCATGCAAGCAAATCGGCTGGCGCCGGTGGCGATGGGCGCGGGGATGGTCGCATCGTTCGCCATCATGGGTGTGCTGGTCGGCGCGCTCGGCGATGCGCTCGGCATCGACACCGATACCATTCGCGTTGCCGGTGCGCTGCTGCTGATCGCGTTTGGTGTAGTGATGCTGGTGCCGGCGCTCAACAATCGCTTTACGCTTCTCATCACGCCACTATCCAGCTTCGCCAATCAGGCTTCCAGCCGCGTTGATGGTGGCTCGCTAATGGGAGCATTCGCGCTCGGCGCGCTACTGGGCATGGTATGGAGCCCCTGCTCCGGCCCGCTGCTCGCCTCGGCGCTCACCCTAGTGGCCACCAAGGGCAACGCGCCAGATGGCGCACTGATACTCGGACTGTTTGGCTTGGGCGCCGCCGTGCCGCTAGTGGCGATCGCCTACGCGACGCGGGCCGGATTCACTCGCTCGCGCGATTGGGTGCTGGGGCACATCGGCGCGCTCAAAACTGGTTTCGCTGTACTGATCGTTTTGGTGGGCTTGGCGATTCTGCTTGGGGCTGATAAATGGCTGGAGGCGCAGGTCACCCAACGACTGCCGGATGCCTGGGTGAATATCACGACACGATTCTGAATCCTGGCAACGACCGCACCATGTCATTGCCCCACAAGAGGACTCCGATCCGCTACGGGCTGAAGCCCGTGCGGAGTCGTATGCGAGCATAGCGAAGCAATCTTGCTTTCCGCACGAACAAGCTCATTTAGATTGCTTCGTCGCTACGCTCCTCGCAATGACGGGTTTTTCAGAGATACCCTAAGCTGGCCTCTCACACCGTAACAACCCGCCCTTTCTCAGGATCGCATGCTAGTATCCATTCGGATACAATATAACGCATGAACACCTTAAACGCGCCATCGAAATGGCGCGAGTTTTGGATAAGGAGTGAACCATGGCTAAATTTGCCCCCTTCGATGCAGCCGACTACCTCGATAATGAGGAAACCATCGCGGAATACATAAGCGCCGCACTGGAAGACCCCAATCCCGATGTATTTCTAACCGCCGTGCGTGACGTGGCCCGCTCTCGCGGCATGGCACAACTCGCCAAAGACGCTGGTCTTGGGCGCGAGAGTCTTTACAAGGCACTCACGCCCGGCGCCAAGCCACGCTACGACACGATGCTCAAGTTGCTTCATGCCCTTGGCGTGAAGCTTTCCGCTTCTCCCAACCATTCATGAGCAATACCCCCCAGCATAAACAATAAGGCCGCTCTTTTCGAAGTAAATGGGGTGACCCTAAGGTCTCTCCTTCTTTAGCTTGGATCAAGGGATGTCGCACGCTTATAATTAGCTTCTAGCAGGCAATTTTTTTCGTACTCCTTAAAGGTGGCATTCCAATGGCGGAAAATGAAGAAGATTATTTGCGCCAGTGTCTGGAGCAAAACATTTGCCCCGTTTGTCAGCAGCCAATTACGAAAAAGTTTGGGAGCGGTGAATTCAAGATCGGTGTGTTTTGTTCGTTGGATTGCTTCGCAAAATGGAACGAGGCGGCACTGATACGACGACATCAAGACAGGGTGCAGAAAAATAAATCCGATGAATGAAGTGATAACGAAAAACGATCCAACGGCCAATCCTGGTTTGATCACGCCGACGCGCGGGGGCGACTATACCGGAATCCTTCCAAGTCAGAAGATTCAGGAGATGCTGAGTAGCGGCGAGATCAGTACGACGCAGCTCAAGCAGTTTGATCATGACCAAGTCCAGCCTGCCAGCATAGACCTGCGCCTTGGCGATTGCGCTTATCCCATAGACACGAGCTTTCTTCCCGGCAGAGGGATAAGAGTTCTCGATAAAATGGGACAGCTTGATGAACAGTTTGCTGACTTCAAAATCGACCTTAGCAACGGCGCTGTGCTTGAAAAGGGACGGGTATACGTTATTCCTCTTTTAGAAGCCATTAATTTGAAAAGCGATGTAGCTGCCTTTGCTAACCCGAAGAGTTCAACGGGCAGGCTTGATATTTTGACGCGTTTAATTGCCGATGGCGCGACTAGTTTTGACCGGGTGACTGAGGGTTATAAGGGCGAGCTATTCATAGAAGTTGCGCCTCGGAGTTTCAGTGTAGTGGTAAAAACTGGCACCCGCTTGAACCAGCTAAGATTTCGCCGCACTCGAGGCGAGGGCGCGAAAGCCATCACGGCCTCAGAATGGAAGAAGCTTCTGGATGACGGCCAGATTGTTGATTCCAGTGACCACGAAACAAACGCGAGATCAATCCAAACAGGGCTATTACCTTTCACTGTGGATTTGAAAGGCTCCGGCCGCGACGGCGAGATAATCGGATATCGTTCGAAGAAACATGTCAAACGTATCGATCTGGAAAGACGGGATTACGATCCGCTGGATTTCTGGGAACCCATCTTTTTTCACAAAACGTCTTCACTGATATTGGATCCTGATGAATTCTATATTCTCATGACGAAAGAAGCGATCGCGGTGCCCCCAGAATATGCGGCGGAAATGCTGCCGTACGACACCCGTGCAGGTGAATTCCGAGTTCACTATGCCGGTTTTTTCGATCCTGGATTCGGTTGGAATGCCGAAGCAAATAGAGCGGGAAGTAGTAGGGGTGTGCTAGAAGTACGCTCACATGAGGTTCCGTTTTTACTTGAGCATGGACAGACGGTCGGCTGGCTTCGCTACGAGCGTATGGCAGCGCGGCCCGAGCTTTTGTACGGACAAGGCATCAATTCGAACTACCAAGGACAGAGCCTTAAATTGGCCAAGCAGTTTAAGCAGTTGTGAATTTAGCATTAGCGAATACGTCAACGCGCCATGGGCACTGGGCGCAACTTTTCGCCTCTCCTATTATTCACAGAGACCATTCGCTAACGTGAGCATCAGGTAAAATACCCTTTTTAATTCGTAGCGAAATCAAATGGCTCAATACGTTTTTACCATGAATCGCGTGGGCAAGATCGTCCCGCCCAAGCGTCAAATCCTCAAAGATATTTCCCTCTCTTTTTTCCCCGGTGCCAAGATCGGCGTGCTGGGCTTGAACGGCTCGGGCAAATCCACCGTGCTTAAAATCATGGCGGGTTTGGACAAGGACATCATCGGCGAAGCGGTTGCGATGCCCAATCTCAACATCGGCTACTTGCCGCAAGAGCCGCAGCTCGACCCGGCTAAAACGGTGCGCGAGGAAGTGGAAGGCGGCTTGGGCGAGGTGTTCTCGGCGCAAGCCAAGCTGGATGCGATCTACGCGGCCTATGCCGAACCCGATGCGGATTTTGACAAGCTGGCCGAGGAGCAAGCCAAGTACGAGGCGATCATCGCCGCCTCGGGAAGCGATGCTGAACATCAACTGGAAATGGCCGCCGATGCGTTGCGCTTGCCCGCGTGGAATGCCAACATCGGCCATCTCTCTGGCGGCGAAAAGCGGCGCGTGGCGCTGTGCAAGCTGCTGCTCTCCAAGCCCGATATGTTGCTCTTGGACGAGCCCACCAACCACCTCGATGCGGAATCGGTGGATTGGCTGGAACAATTTCTCACCCGCTTCCCCGGCACCGTTGTCGCGGTCACGCATGATCGCTACTTTTTGGATAACGCCGCCGAGTGGATATTGGAACTCGATCGCGGCCATGGTATTCCGTGGAAGGGCAATTACTCTTCCTGGCTGGAGCAAAAAGAACAACGCTTGGAGACCGAGGGCAAACAAGACGCCGCCCGCATCAAAGCCATGAAGCAAGAGCTCGAATGGGTCCGGCAAAACCCCAAAGCGCGCCAAGCCAAAAGCAAGGCGCGCCTATCGCGCTTCAATGAACTCTCCAGCCAGGAATACCAGCAACGCAACGAGACGCAAGAAATTTTTATCCCGGTAGGTGAGCGGCTCGGCGATAAGGTGATCGAATTTAATGGCGTCTCCAAAGGCTATGGCGAGCGCTTGCTGATAGACAATTTGAGTTTTCAAATCCCTGCTGGTGGCATCGTCGGCATCATCGGCCCCAACG
>JAUXTZ010000008.1 GCA_030681095.1 Burkholderiales bacterium | reverse complement strand
GATCTGCAAGGATCTGACCCATGCCGAAGCGATTTTGGAGGAAGATCATTACGGCCTCGACAAGGTGAATGAGCGCATCATTGAATATCTCGCCGTGCAGCAGCGCGTGGACAAGCTCAAGGCGCCGATTCTCTGCCTGGTCGGGCCACCCGGCGTGGGCAAGACTTCCCTCGGCCAATCGATCGCCAAGGCCACTAACCGCAAGTTCGTGCGTATGGCGCTGGGCGGCGTGCGTGATGAATCCGAAATTCGCGGTCATCGCCGCACTTACATCGGCTCCATGCCGGGCAAGATATTGCAAAGCATGACCAAGGTCGCGGTGAGAAATCCGCTGTTCCTGCTCGACGAAGTAGACAAGATGGGTATGGATTTCCGCGGCGACCCCTCGTCCGCGCTACTCGAAGTGCTCGACCCGGAGCAGAACCACACCTTCGTGGATCATTACGTCGAAGTGGAATTCGACCTGTCGGAAGTGATGTTTGTCGCCACCGCCAACTCGCTCAATATCCCACCGGCGCTGCTCGACCGGATGGAAGTGATTCGCTTGGCTGGCTATACCGAAGATGAGAAAATTAACATCGCCTTGAATTACCTCCTGGCGAAGCAGATCAAAACGCATGGTTTAAAGGCGAGCGAGATCAGCGTTACTCAGAGCGCCCTACGCGACATCGTGCGCTATTACACGCGTGAAGCTGGTGTACGCAGCTTGGAACGCGAGATTGCTAAGATTTGCCGCAAGGTGGTGAAAACTTTGCTGGTCGAGAAGAAAACACACAAGGTAACCGTCAGTGCGCGCAATCTAGATAAATACTTGGGCGTGCGCCGCTTCAGCTACGGCATGGCGGAAAAAGCCAATCAGGTGGGGCAAGTCACTGGCTTGGCATGGACCGAAGTGGGCGGGGAGTTGCTCACGATCGAATCGGTCAAGCTCCCTGGTAAGGGCAAAACCATCACCACCGGAAAATTGGGCGATGTGATGCAAGAGTCGATTCAGGCCGCTCTGTCTGTGGTACGCAGTCGCTCCAAGCGGCTGGGTATTCCGGCGGATTTCTACCAGAACAACGATATTCATATCCATTTGCCGGAAGGGGCGACCCCGAAAGATGGGCCAAGCGCGGGTATTGCACTATGCACCGCGATGGTGTCAGTGTTAACGGATATTCCGGTACGCGCCGATGTGGCGATGACGGGCGAAATCACGCTGCGGGGAGAAGTATTGCCGATCGGTGGTTTGAAAGAGAAGTTGCTCGCAGCCCATCGCGGTGGCATCAAGACCGTGTTGATCCCGCAGGAAAACACCAAGGATCTCGTCGACATACCGGACAATATCAAGAATAAGTTGGATATTCATCCTGTGCGTTGGATCGATCAAGTGTTGGAAATGGCACTAGAGCGCAAGCCAAAACCACTGCCTGAAGAGGATTCGTCGGCGCTGCCGCAGAAAGTGGAAGAGAAATCCGCGACGCTTTTGAAACACTGATCTCAAGTCATTGAGATGAAAGCCGGATTAGCTTTGCTAATCCGGCTTTTTTCATGCCAATCGCGTCGGTCACAATAAAATATATTGCTTACTTGAGCTTAAAAAAAGATTAACTCGGCTAATCCGTCCACAGTGCTTGACACTGTGTTTTTCGGACTGCTATAAAGCACGGTGCAGCATTCAAAGCCGCACCACATACCAATTGATAAGGGGGCACCACGTGAATAAAACTGAATTGATCGACGCCATCGCTAAGAACGCAGATCTTTCCAAGGCGGCGGCAGGCCGCGCGTTGGATGCAGCCGTCGTGGCGGTGCAACAAGCATTGAAAAAAGGCAATATGGTCACGCTCGTTGGCTTCGGCACGTTCTATGTCGGCAAACGCGCAGCTCGCAATGGACGTAATCCCCAGACCGGCGCCACCATCAAGATCAAAGCGGCTAAGGTTCCTAAATTCCGCGCTGGAAAATCGCTCAAAGATGCGCTAAACTAGCGGGCTTTTGGTGAGGCCGAGTTGCAGTAAACGCGGTCTACCAATGCAACGTTCTCGATGTGACGGCAGGTTAGGTCATGATCGGGAACCAGTTTTTGGGTGCTTAGCTCAGCTGGTAGAGCGTCGCCCTTACAAGGCGAATGTCGGCGGTTCGAACCCGTCAGCACCCACCAGCGCAAGTTTCATCTTGAGCGAGTTATGGAGTGGTAGTTCAGTTGGTTAGAATACCGGCCTGTCACGCCGGGGGTCGCGGGTTCGAGTCCCGTCCACTCCGCCAAACCGGGCGAGCCTATATGGCTCGCCTTTTTCATTTGTGCTTTAAACAATATAGGGTGTGCCATGTTAGCGGATACCATGCACGAAAAGATGAAGGGCCTGGCAGCGCGAATCATTCTTGGAATACTGATTATCGCTTTTGCTTGGACGGGTATTGATACTTACAACAAATCAGGTGGCTCGGTCCAAACGGTCGCGCAAGTGGGTGAGCGTCAAATCGCGCTGCCCATTTTTGAAGAAGCGCTCAAGAAAGAGCAAAGCCGCCTGCGTGAGGCGGGGGAGAAAAACCCCGCTATTCTGAATAGCGCTGAACTCAAAATGGCTGTGCTTGAGCGCATGATGCGCGAGCAACTGTTGATTCAGCAAGCGGCTAAATTAGGCTATAGCGCAAATGAGGCGAGCATACTTGCTGCGATCAAGAATGAGCCGATGTTCCAAGAAAATGGCCAATTTTCCGAGGCGCGACTTAAACTTGTTTTAGAAAATAACCGCCTCAATCTCAAGCAATACATTGCTTCTATCGCACAAGAGACCTTGAGTCGCGAGTTGATCGCGTTCCAGGCTGATACGGGTATTGCACCGCGCGCGATGGGTGAACGCTTGGCACAGGTGATGGCGGAGCAGCGTGAGGTATCCAAAGCGGTGGTGCGGGTTGAAAATTTTGCGCCGCAGGCCAAGGTTGAGGCTCAGAAAATTCAAGCCTATTACGATAAGCATCCCGAATTATCACGCGTACCGGAGCAAGCGCGCGTGGAATACATCGTATTCACGCCCGAAGCGGTGCTGGCGCAGTTGCAAGTTTCCGAGGCCGACGCCAAAGCTTATTACGATAAGCACGCCGAACAGTTCGCCCTGCCCGAGCGGCGCGAGGTGGCGCATATCCTGATCCGGGTTGCCCCCGATGCAAAACCCGCAGACAAGCAAGCTGCGCGAGATAAAGCGCAACAGATCCTGACTGCTTTGCAGCAAAACTCCAAGCAGTTCGCCGATCTGGCTAAGCAGCATTCGCAAGATCCCTTGACCGCCGCCAAAGGCGGGGCGCTAGGCATCATTCAGCGCGGCACTATTTTCCCGCAAGTCGAGCAAATCGCGTTTGCCATGGCAGTGGGAGAAGTGAAGGGGCTGGTGGAATCACCGGCCGGGCTGCACATCCTCCAAGTGAAGGCAATCACCGGCGGCGGCCAGCGCAGTTTTGCTGAGGTACGCGATGGGGTGCTGGAAGCGGCCAAGCGGGACATGGCGCTAAGAAAATTCAATGAGGAAGTGGAGCAATTTGGCGATATGGTTTACGCCAAGTCCGATAGCCTCAAACCGGCGGCGGACAAATACCGCTTGACGAGTCAGACGAGCGATTGGTTCGAGCGCCAGGGGCCGGCGCAAGGTTTGCTTAAAAATGAACGTCTGGTTAACGCCATTTTCAGTGGCGACACGACCAAGGGTAAGCGTAATACCGAGGCGATTGAAGTGGCGCCCA
>JAUXTZ010000001.1 GCA_030681095.1 Burkholderiales bacterium | reverse complement strand
TGATGACGCTCAACAATAACGGCCAGGCGATTACGCTGTCGAAACAGCTCAACGAGAAGGGCGTGAAGGACGGCGCCAGCCTGGCCGCGCTGATCAAGAAAGAGCCGCGCGAATACACCTTCGCCCAAACTTTCCCCACCGGCACCCACGCCATGAGGCTGAATTACTGGCTGGCCAGCCACGGCGTCAACCCGCTCACCGAAGTAAAAAATATCGCCGTTCCGCCACCGCAAATGGTGGCCAATATGCGCGTCGGCAATATGGATGGCTACTGCGTAGGCGAACCGTGGAACGCACGCGCCATTCGCGACAAGATCGGTTTCACCGGCGTTACCACACAGGACATCTGGAAGGACCATCCAGAGAAAGTTCTCGGCACTACGGCCGAGTTCGTACAGAAATATCCGAACACCGCACGCGCCATGATTATGGCGGTCCTGGAAGCTTCGCAATTCATCGACACCATGAGCAATCGCTCCAAAGTGGCTGACATCATCAAGGACAAGTCTTACGTCAACACCGACTTCGACTCGATTGAGGACCGCATGCTCGGCCAATACGACAACGGGATCGGCAAAAAATGGCAGGACGCCAACTACATGAAGTTCTACAACGACGGCGCGGTGACTTTCCCCTACCTCTCCGACGGCATGTGGTTTCTCACCCAGCACAAGCGCTGGGGCATGTTGAAAGAGCATCCGGATTATTTGGCCGTCGCCAAGAAGGTGAACCAGATCGATCTGTACAAACAAGCCGCCGCACAGGTGAAAGTGCCCGTGCCCAAAGATCCGATGCGCAGCGCCAAATTGATTGATGGCGTGACCTGGGATCCGAAAAACCCGAAAGGCTACGCTGACGGCTTCAAGATTAAGGCCTGAACGATGACCGGGCATGCGTCATGCGACGCATGCCTAAACAGCAAAAAGGAGTAAATCATGAATACCGCAACCGCAAGCAAACCTATCTTAAGTGTGGTCGAGACGGCCGCACCGCAAGCACCGGCACCCAAACCCACCGCCGCACCGCTGGCAAAAACCGTGTCGCGCACCAAGCCCAAAGGCTTGCAAATGTTGCGCGCCATTCTGCCGCCGATCATCGGCTTTGCCCTATTCCTCGGCATTTGGGCGATCGTGTCGCAGACCAGCCCCAACCTGCCCGGCCCGGTGAAAACCTGGCAATCGGCGGTGCAATTGTTTGCTGACCCGTTCTATCAAAAAGGCCCGAACGATCAAGGCATCGGCTGGAATATTCTCAACTCGCTGCAGCGCGTGGGCATCGGCTTCGGCATGGCAGCCCTGATCGGCATCCCACTTGGCTTCCTGATCGGGCGCTTCAAATTCCTGAACGACATGACCGCGCCCATCATCAGCCTGCTGCGCCCGGTAAGCCCGCTCGCCTGGCTGCCGATCGGCTTGCTGGTTTTCAAAGCCGCGAACCCGGCTGCAATCTGGGTAATTTTCATCTCCAGCATTTGGCCCATGATCATCAACACTGCCGTCGGTGTCTCGCGCGTGCCGCAAGATTATATGAACGTGGCGAAGGTGCTGAATCTGTCGGAATGGAAAATTTTCACCAAGATTCTGTTCCCCGCCGTGCTGCCCTACATGATGACCGGCATCCGGCTTTCCATCGGCGTGGCGTGGCTGGTGATCGTCGCAGCGGAAATGCTCACCGGCGGCGTCGGCATTGGTTTCTGGGTGTGGGACGAGTGGAACAACTTGAATGTGGAACACATCATCATCGCCATCTTCATCGTCGGCATCGTCGGGCTGCTACTGGAATACGCGCTGTTACTGGTGGCGAAGCGGTTTAACTACGAATAACGATTAACCACCAGGTTAAAAAAGGAAATCAAAATGGAAAAATACGTACAAATCGAAAACGTCAACATGGTGTTCGACACCAAAAAAGGCCCGTTCGTGGCGCTGCAAGCGGTGAATCTCAGCGTGACGCAAGGCGAATTTATTACGCTCATCGGCCACTCCGGCTGCGGCAAATCCACGCTGCTCAATCTGGTGGCCGGGCTGCTGAAAACTGATGATGGCGTGCTGCTCTGCGCCGGACGCGAGATCGCCGGCCCGGGTCCGGAGCGCGGCGTGGTGTTTCAAAACCATTCGCTGCTGCCCTGGCTCACTTGCTTCGACAATGTTCACCTGGCAGTGGAACGCGTGTTCGGCAGTAAGGAAGATAAAGATAAACTCAAGCAGCGCACGCACGACGCGCTGGCCCTAGTCGGCTTAACACACGCCGAGCAAAAACATCCCAATGAAATTTCCGGCGGCATGAAGCAGCGCGTCGGCATCGCACGCGCCTTGGCGATGGAGCCGAAAGTGTTGCTACTGGACGAGCCCTTCGGTGCGCTGGACGCGCTGACCCGCGCCCACCTGCAAGACGAGTTGATGAAAATCGCGCAGGCCACGCACAGCACGGTGATGATGGTGACCCACGATGTGGATGAAGCGGTGCTGCTATCCGACCGCATTGTGATGCTGACCAATGGGCCGGCGGCGACCATCGGAGAAATCATGAACGTAGATCTGCCGCGCCCGCGCGACCGGCTTGCTTTGGCCAACAACGCGCGTTATCACCACCTGCGCGGACAGGTGCTGGAGTTCCTCTATCACCGTCAGTTACGTCCAGCCGCCTAGGGAATCGCCCTGCCCGCCCCGGCGCTTGCCTCTTTCGACAAGCGCCAGAGATTTGCCTATGCTTACCGGGTCAGTTCTCCGATCAATCCGGAAAGCACAGCATGAAATTCTTCGCGTTCTCGGCCATGAGTATCCGGCGTTTATCCGCGCTTAGCCTCCTGTTTTTTCTGGACAACACGGCATTTGCAAATGATGCGCCGCAAGCAGTTGCCACCGTGTTGGGTAAAACCATCACCGTTCGCGAACTCGACGCCATTCCCGGCGCCGCGTTGCCGGAAGACGCCACGGCCCGCGATCAAGTGCTCGGCACCCGCTTGCAGGCAATGGTCTGGTCAGCGGTGTTCGCGGATTATGGCAAGCAACGCGGCATCGAGCCGACACAAGCCGAAATCGAGTCCAACATCCAGAACCACGCGCGCATCGAAAAGCAGTTGCGCA
The DNA here is from genome assembly GCA_030681095.1 of Burkholderiales bacterium. GTDB lineage: Bacteria > Pseudomonadota > Gammaproteobacteria > Burkholderiales > Thiobacteraceae > RBG-16-58-11. The sequence goes on along the minus strand of JAUXTZ010000001.1, from coordinate 7,051 downwards.
TCGAGCGCGAACAGCAACGCGAGCAACTTAAGGAAAAATTAAAACAACCCGATCTCGCGCCCGCCGAGCGCGTTCAATTGGCTCAACATCTGCAAGTACTCGATAGCTTGCAGGCTTTTGACGCCAAACGCGATGCAGAGTCGAAAGACCCCAATCGGATAAAAATTCAGCAAGCCGCACAACGTCAGGTAGCCACCCACTGGGTACGCCAATGGAAGCTCAATCAGGCACTACATCGTGAATTTGGCGGTCGTGTCGTTTTTCAGCAGGCTGGCTGGGAACCCATCGATGCCTATCGCAAGCTGCTGAACCAATACGAGACAAGCAAATCGCTCACCTTTGCCGATGAAAAATGGCGTACCGCTACCTACCGCTACCTCGAATACCGTTTCGTCTATGCGGATGAGTCGAAGGCTCGCTATTATTTCGAGAAGCCCTATTGGGAACGTACGCAGCAAGAAATGAAAGCGGCGGGCTTCTAACGCCGCCGTGCCGTGCCGTTGGCATATTTAATGGACGCCCCTTCTCCCCTTTGATACCCTATCCGTACTTCGGTACGGGTTGAATTTCTCAGCCCCGCAGGCAGATCAACCGAAGGTCATTCAAGGGGCGCAGCCTCGCTCGCGCTTCCATCAACGACACCAGAGGGGAGTAAAGCAAATGTCCGACATACGACGTCTCGACGACAACATCGGCATGGACCGTGCCGACGCCATGAAAACCCTGCGCAAGGCCATGCGCGACAAGAACGACTGCCTGAACGAAAGCGCCCACTGCGATAACGCGCGCAAGGCCATCATCGACAGCATGCGCTCGGTGATGAAGCTCGATCCGGATTACTTCAAACACTTTTTCAAGAACCACCAGGAATTCGCCAACAACTTCAGCGACTACAAATACGTGGAAGAGTTGTGCTCGGTGATTTGCGCGGCGGAAGGGTGGGTCACCCGCCCCGGTGAGATTACGCCCAACGCCGCCGACCCCTACGCCCACATCGGCTGGATCGGCGGGCTCAACCTGCATCTGCACGCCAGCCTGTACTTCGGTTTCAGCAAGCGCGAACTGCTGCGCACCTTCCAGATCCTGCAAGTCATGCGCGAACTGCAAGTGGATGAAATGGCGCTGGATACCATGGATACCTCGCGCATCGATCTCGCCGACTCCGAAGACTGGATGCTCTATTACGTCGCCGCCCTGGCGATCAAGTTCAAGCCGGGCGTGCGCCATATGGAAACCCGGCGCGCCGAATTCGGCATCTCCGATGCACTTCGCGACGACATCCTCGGCGCCGTGCGCTCCACCTACTGGTGGCGCTACATGATGATGAGCCGCGCCATCGATGAAGCGGCGGAGGGATTGCCGCCCGGCGTGCTGAAGGAAGACTGGCCGGCCACGGGTATGCCTTCCAACACCGGGAGCGAACCCGCCCGTCACTAGCAGCACGCTAGTCCAGGGGCCGCATGCGGCCCCTTCTTTCGCCTTCATCCTCCCGCTGGCCACACCCCTGGCCACAGAACTTAAGCCAATGCTTCAGCCAACCCGCCCAGCGTAACCAACGCGCGATCGAGCTTCTCGTCCCAAGGCAGTGCACACGTGAGGCGGATGAAATTGCGATACTTGCCGGTGGCGGAAAACAGCGGACCGGGCGCGATGCTGATGCCCTTCTCCAATGCGTGACAGTGCAGCGCGAGGGAATCGACTTTCTCGGGTAACTCCACCCACAACACGAAACCGCCGCTGGGGCGGGTAACGCGCGTGCCCGCCGGAAAATTGCGCGCGATCGCCTCGACCATGCGCTGCGCCTGCTGCGCGTAAATCGCGCGCACCTTGCGCAGATGGCGCTCGTAGCCGCCCTGCGCGAGATATTCGGCGATCACCATTTGCGGCAAGGTGGCGGTGGCCATGCTGCTCACGTATTTGCGATGCGCGACTTGATCCCGATACAAACCGGGCACCGCCCAGCCCACGCGCATGCCCGGTGCCAGCGTCTTGGAAAACGACGAGCAGTACATCACCGTGCCCTTGCGATCGTAAGACTTGATCGCGTTGGGACGCGTGGAGCCAAACGCTAGATCGCCATAGATGTCATCTTCGATCAGCGGGATATCGTGTTGATTGAGGAGCCGCACCAGCCGCCGCCGATTGTCGTCCGGCATGCATGAGCCGAGTGGATTGGTAAAGCTCGGCACCAGCATCACAGCTGCTACTTTCCATTGCTCCAGCGCGAGTTTCAATGCATCGAGGCTGACGCCCTCGCGCGGATGCGTGGGAATTTCCAGTGCGCGCATACCCAAAGCCTCGATCGCCTGCAAGGTACCGTAGAACGCGGGCGATTCGATGGCCACGGTATCGCCCGGCTTTGCCACCACACGCAAACACAGGCGCAGCGCTTCCTGACAACCGCTGGTGGTCACGATATCGTCCGGCGACACATCACACCCCGCCGCCGCCATACGCCGTGCAATCTGCACCCGAAGTTCGCGATTACCCGGTGGGAAGTCATAGCGCATGGCGTGATCGTCGTCCCGGCGTGCGATGCCGGCGATGATGCGATTCAATGCGCGCACCGGCAGGAAGCTCGGGTGAGGCGAAGCCACGCCGAGCTGTACCACATTCGGCTGAGTGGAGGCGCGCAGCACGCTCATCGCCAAATCGCCCACGCTTACAGTGCACGGTTTGGCCTGCGGCCGCGATGTTTCCAGCTCGGCCGATGCTTCCCACTGCCGCGCCCGCACGTAAAAACCTGACTGCGGCCGCGCCTCAATCACGCCACGACTTTCCAGCACCCGATAGGCTTCGACCACAGTGGAAATACTCACCTTGAACCGGCTGCTCGCTTCGCGCACCGAGGGCACACGCTCTCCCGGTGGGTACACGCCGCGATCCACTTGTTTCATCAAACGCTCGGCGAGTTGCTCGTAGAGATTGGTGTCAGTCATGGCTTCCTCTATGCCCTGGGAATACAGTTCCCGGATTGCTTGAGCAGCACAGTTAACAACGTTATCAATCTGTACCGCTTCATTATCATATCAATTGAATCTGTACCGCTTTCAGTATCGTGCGTACGCTAGACCCTGTCAAATCGCACAGGAGTCTCGCCATGACTTTGCTAGCACCGGACACACTTTCACCGCACATCTGCCGCAGCGAAACCGGCGCATTGGATATACCGTGCCACGAGCGCCGGGCACGCCGCCTGCGCGCGCAAGCCATCCAGCAGTGGCTGGATGGCCTCGGCCATCTGCTTCTGCGTTTTTGGAATTGCCTGCGCGACTGCGCGCGCAGTATCGCTACCCGGCGCGAACTGGCCGCGCTCGACCAGCGCACACTGAAGGACATCGGGCTCGCCCCAGCCGATTTGCCAGCGGTGGCCGATGGCAGCTTTCTCGAAGACGCGACGCGACGCCAACGCGCATTGCCGCATCCGGTGTGCTGGATGAACGGCACGCTGGTCGCGCTGGATCAAGCGCGCGTTTCGGTGTTCGATCATGGCCTGCTCTATGGTGATGGCGTGTTCGAGGGTATTCGCTTCTATCATGGTCGCTCCTTCCGGCTTGACGCTCACCTCGATCGGCTGTATCGGTCGGCGGCGGCGCTGCGGTTGACGATTCCCTACGACCGTGCCGCGCTCATCGCGGCGACAAACGAAACCATCGCCGCGTTTGGCGCACGTAATGGCTACTTGCGGTTGGTGGTCACGCGCGGCGAGGGCCGGCTTGGGCTCGATCCGAGCACCTGCGCACGCGGCAACACCTTCATTCTCGCCGACCATCTCGCCTTGGTGAGTGAAGATACCCGTGACGGTGGTGCGCGTTTGATCGTCGCCGCCACCCGCCGCTTAAGCCCAGATGGCCTCGATCCGCGCATCAAGTCGCTCAACTATTTGAACCACATCCTGGCGCGCATGGAGGCTACCAACGCTGGCGCGGATGAGGCGATATTGCTCAACGCGCAAGGACGCGTCGCTGAAGGTACGGCGGACAATATTTTCATTGTGCGTAGCGGCGCGCTGCTCACGCCGCCTGCGACGGACGGCGCGCTGGAAGGCATCACCCGCGCCGTAGTGCTGGGGCTGGCGGCGGCGCTGCACATTCCCGCGCGCGAAACTTCACTCGCGACGTATGACCTCTACACCGCCGACGAAGCTTTTCTCACCGGCACCGGCGCAGAGCTGATTCCCGTGCGCGAGGTGGATGGGCGCACGCTAGGTGCTTGCCCCGGTCCAGTGTTCGCGCGCCTCATGACAGCCTTTCGCATACAGATCGAACAGGAAACCTTGCATGCGGCATAGCGCACCCTTACCGTCTTCACTTAAAATCAACGCAACAACTCAAGCAAAAGGATCACGCATGAACCGAATCAACTCACTCGTCTTGCTTGCCCTCGCCCTGTTGGCTCCCTTTCTGCTGGCGGGCTGTACCAGTACGCCGCCGCGCGCGGAGGCTGGGCTGCATCTCTATGCGCTCGACTGCGGCAGCATTGAAGTGCTCGACGTCTCGGTGTTCCATCCGGGCATCGACAAGGGCAAGCCAAAGCTGCTGACCAACTCGTGCTACCTGATCGTGCATCCAAAAGGCACGCTGCTGTGGGATGCCGGGTTGCCAGACGCGCTGGTGAAAACGCCGGAAGGCATGCTCGTGTACGAAATTTTCCGGTTCAAAGTCAGCCACCCGCTCGGCCCGCAGTTGCAGCAAATCGGCTATCCGGCGGAAACGATTCAGTATCTTGGCATCTCCCATTTGCACGGCGATCACGTCGGCAACGTCAACCTCTTACCCAAGGCGACGCTGTTGATGCAAAAAGAAGAATATGCGGCCGGCTTCGGCGCGGAGCCGGGTAAATATGGATTTGATCCCAGCGGCTACGGTTCGCTGCGCGGCAATCCGGTGCAGCAACTGCAAGGCGACCACGATGTATTCGGCGACGGCACGGTAGTGATCAAGCGCACCCTCGGCCACACGCCGGGGCACCAAGCGCTGTTCGTGAAACTGCGCCACAGCGGTAACATCCTGTTGTCCGGCGATCTGGTGCACTTCACCGACAACTGGACGCACAAGCGCGTGCCGGGTTTTAACTTCGACCAGGCGCAATCAATCAAAACCATGAACGAAGTAGCGCAATTCCTCAAAGATAACCACGCCCAACTGTGGATTCAGCACGACTTAGAGCAAAACACGAGCATCAAGCACGCGCCCGCCTACTACGATTAAACGCGCGGCAGACTGCAAAGCCTTCAGCGCCACCTTGCCTAAGCGGCCAGTCGCACCGGACTGAACACCAGTCCGGCTGCGGTATTTCGCCATTAACCATTCAATCATTATGGTAGAATTTTTCCCCTACTTGTCGTGCGGACATATCCACGACTGGGCAGACAAAAAAAAGACCTAAGGGAGTGGGCATGGCGGAAGGTGGAGATAAAAAAAACGCGGGCGCGGAATGGCCGTCCGACGAGGTTCATCGAGTAAATGACGACTTTAACCGATTCCTGCACATTACCCAGGCGGATGCCGATCTTCTGAAATGCCACCAATCCCTACTGCTCCGGGATAGCGAGCAATTCGCCAAGGCGTTTTACGATTACCTGTTCCGCTTCCCTGCGACCGCCCAGGTGCTGGAGCACTACCAGGCCCAGGGCGGCAAGATCGCGGATCTCGTCAGTAAACAGATTTCCCATCTGCAATCTTTTCTCAGTGGCCGCTACGATCCCGAGTCAGCGACCGAGTTGGCCCGGATCGGCCGCATTCACCATCTGCACGGCATCAAGCCTGTGTGGTTCATGGGCGCTTATCGCCTGTATCTGGAATATCTGCACGACGTGATCGCGGCCAACACCACACTTCCAGATGATGAGCGCGAGCGCTTGGAAGATGCTATCCAGAAATTTCTATTCCGCGATATGGGCATGATGTTGGAGGGCTATTGGGAAGCCGCGCTCTCTGAAATCCAGTCTGAGAAAAACAAAGTCGCGCAGTTACAGGCCCAGATCACCGGCATGCTGGGCAACATCCCGCAAATTCTCTGGTCGGTGGATGTGAAAAACAACACCCCGCTGTATGTGAGCCCTTCCACTCGCAACATTTGCAACATGGATGTGGAAATGCCGATCCCCTGCCTCGCGTGGACCCATCCGGATGACCGGGAGCTGGTCAAGGCCGCGTGGCAGGAAGCGCTGCAAGGGAACCGAGTGGATGTGGAAAGCCGGGTGCAGGAGCCGGGTCAGGAGCCGCGCTGGTTCAGCCGTGTGTTCCATCCCTTTACCGACGAAACCGGCGCCGTGGTGCGCATCGATGGGCTGATGGACGATACCACCAAGTGGAAAGAAGTTATCTCGAAACTGCACTTGTTGGCCACCACCGATAGCCTGACCGGGCTGCCCAATCGCTCTTTGCTCTATGACCGCTTGTCTCAGACCATTGCGGCAGCGCGCCGCGATGGCAATAAGCAAGTGGCGTTGATGCTCATGGATCTGGATCATTTCAAGGAGATCAACGACACGCTGGGGCATCCTGCGGGCGATGAGGTGCTACGCCAGGTTGCGGCGCGCTTGACGCCGCTGCTGCGCGATTCCGATACGCTGGCGCGCTTGGGTGGCGACGAATTCGCGGTGATTCTGCCGGATGTGATCGATGGCCTGGCAGCGGCGCACATGATCGCCGATACCATCACAGATGCCTTCTCGCGCCCCTTTCTCTACGAAGGGCGAGATTTATATCTGGGGGTGGGCATCGGCATCGCACTCTACCCGGAGCACGGCGAGGATGTAGACACCCTCATGAGCCGTGCCGACTTGGCCATGTACGGCTCCAAGCACAAGGGCATTGGCTCGATGGTTTACCAACACAATATTAATGACTCCAGCGAACACCGGCTCCAATTGGCGAGTGAACTCCGCCGCGCACTGGAGCGAAACGAATTCGTTCTGCACTACCAGCCCAAGATAGAACTGAAAAGCGGTCTCGCCTATGGCGTCGAGGCGCTTATCCGCTGGCAACATCCGGCACTGGGCCTGGTGCTGCCCGATCAGTTCATTCCCTTCGCGGAACGCTCGGGA
>JAUXTZ010000370.1 GCA_030681095.1 Burkholderiales bacterium | reverse complement strand
CGGTAGTCGGCTATTCGCAAAATCTGGTCGACGCGGGTGCGCTGGTCGCCGTGTACTCGACTCCGCAACAAATCGGGCAGCAAGTCGCGGAAACCATTCAGCGCATGCTGCCGGCGCGGCACTGGGAGCTACCGCCGCCCGCGTACCCAAAATATTTCACCATCAAAACCAATAGCAGTGTTGCGCGCTCTTTGGATATCGAAGTGCCGAGCGAAGCGGTACTGGCCCAACGCATGGGTGCGGGAGCAGGACTATGAAGAATTGGGGAATTCAGGCCCGAATGACTTTGCTAGCGCTAGGACCAGCGACTTTGATCGCATGCCTGTTGGCGGTCTATTTCACCTTCAGCCGCATCGGCGATGCCGAACAAGCCTTGCGCGATCTGGGCATGGCCACGGCGCAGCACTTGGCTTCTTCCGCCGAGTATGGCGTGGTGTCGGGCAACAAGGCCATATTGCAAAACCTGGTGAAAGGCACGCTCAAGGAAGGGCAGGCGAAGTTTGCGCTGGTAATTGATGCGCAAGGCAATCCGCTCGCGCAGTCAGGCGCTACGCCGCGCGAACTGGAAGCAGGCTTGCGCGTTCAACCGCCGCGCGCCAATGAGCGGGACTATGTGTTTGTGGTGCCGGTCCAACTAGGCAAGGTTGAGTTGCAAGATCCCTTCGCGCTCGAAGACACCAACGCACAAGCCGACCGACCCTTAGGTTGGGCGGTGGTAGCCATGTCGCACGCCTCTTTAGTTGAGAACAAAAAACGCATGTTGCTGGCCGGGCTGGGAATTGCACTGGGTGGGCTCGTGATTACTGTATTGATTGCTTTTAGCTTGGGGCGCGGCTTCAGCCGGCCGGTGCGCAAGCTCTCCCAGGTAGTGGAGGAGTTGGGGCGCGGCAACCTCGGCGCGCGCGTAGCGCCGAATTCTGGCGGCGAATTGTTGTTGTTGCAGAAAGGCTTCAACCGCATGGCGGAAACCCTGCAAACCAATCAAACCGATTTGCAACGCCGCATCCAGGAGGCGACCGTCGATCTGGAGGCAAAGAAGGATGAAGCGGTGCAAGCCAATCGCGACAAATCGAATTTTCTGGCGGCGGTGAGCCACGATTTGCGTCAGCCCATGCATGCAATCGGTTTGTTCTCCGCTACGCTGAAGCAACGCGTATCGACAAATGAACAAGCCGAACTGGTGCAGCGCATCGAAGATTCGGTGAACGCTTTGCAAATCATGTTCGACGAGTTGTTGAATATATCGCGCCTGGATTCCGGCACGCTCGAACCGCGTTTGGAATCATGCGATCTGGCGGCGATATTGAAGCAAGCGGGCCAAACCTTCCAACCCCTTGCTGAGCAGAAAAATCTGAGGCTTCGGGTTCGCACCTGTCCGGCGCGGGTGACGTGCGATGCGATGCTGTTGAGTCGCATCATCAATAATCTTACCGCCAATGCGATCCGCTATACCGAGCATGGCGGCGTGCTGATCGGCTGTCGGCGTCGTCAAGGGTGCTGGGTGATTCAGGTGTGGGATACCGGTATTGGGATCGCCGAGGAACACTTGCCGCATATTTTTGAAGAGTATTTCCAGGTCGGCAATGCAGCGCGGAATCGTGTGCAGGGCATTGGGCTGGGTTTGGCGATAGTGCAGCGGATCGCGCGCCTGCTTGGTTATCCGCTCGAAGTGCGCTCGCGGCCCGGCCGCGGCACGGTGTTCAGCATTACCTTGCCAGCAGCAAGCGATGCGTCGTTTGAACGTCGCATCAGCGTCGAACGCGTCCCCGGCCAATTTAACGGTGAGCGCGTATTGGTGATCGATGATGATCTCGCGGCCTTGGAATCTACCGTGGTGCTGCTGGCGAGTTGGGGGCTGACGCCGATCTCCGCCGAGAGTGGCGAGCAAGCCTTGGATTGCCTGCAAAATGAACCCGTGCCCAGCCTGATCGTGTGCGACTATCGATTACCCCAAACCAACGGCATCGATGTGCTGCGCATGCTGCGCACGCGCATGGAGGCGGAGGTGCCCGCGATACTCATTAGTGGCGATACCGGCGCTGAAGCGGTCGCTGCCATGCAGGCCAGCGGTTTTCCTGTGATGTACAAGCCGGTGCGTCCGGCTAAACTTCGGGCTTTGGTTTCAAGTTTGCTGGATAGCGGGAAAGAAGCGCATTGATCGTTTAAGTTGCAGGTTCGGATGCGGCAGCACTAAACAGAGGTAAGAGCCGCCGTCCAAATCAGGCACTAGAAATAGGTCGAGGTGTCGGCTGCGTAAGGGCAAAGCCCACATAGCCGCGTCTTCGGGCCATTTACTGGCGGCAAGCTATGCCCACACATTCGATGGTGTTCATGTCAAGTACGCTGGAATGCCCGGGGTCTCCTTCAGGACGGGGAACGCCGCGCGGCACGATGAAAGTCGCGGAATGTGCGCCATGTAAACCTACTGGAAACCGTGCCGGTGCGAGCACCACGTAAGCGCTGCGTATAAATGTTGTGCGCGCTTCATTCGAGAATTGATCGCCCGTGATATTGATTGGTGGCTGGCCGGATGCGCGTCTCTTCGCCCCCTCCCATGCGAGCATGTCGTCGCGTCGAGCAGGCCGAAGCTTGCCTTCGCGTACGAGTTGTTCAAGCCCCGCTTCTCCAGCGAGTGGAGATTCCCGATCGCGGAAACTTTCGACGGTGACTCGATTAGATTGCATCGTGGAAGCACCATTTAGCGGTTGGCCTATTTCGAGTTGGCCATTGGACGCAATAGAGTAGGCCGTTGCGGGCCGACCAAAAACTCTCCTGACTTGAATATCTGCCTTGGCCGCTTCGTTACGCGACATATAAAAGTATCCGCATGTTCCTCGATTATCGTAACTTGAGTTCAGCACGGGTACTTCAGGATCGAGTCCAGCGATGGCTTGACGGTGATAGCCGGAGACGTAGACACCGACGATGCGTGTTTGAGGCGACCAGCGGACATTCCAGACCGAAGGCTCATAGGCGCCTAAAGCCAATACAACATTGCGCCCCGGATCGTTGACAACGACATCAAATCGGGTTGCTTCGTGGCCGGACTGATCGATTTGAAAACCGAGCTTACGGCCACTGTATTCTCCGCCGGCATGAAGCACATAGTCATTTGGAAGGCGCGATAAAAATCGTGAACAAGCATCGATTACTTTTGGCGGCGTGGCTGCCTCGATCACTTGTTTGATGGCGTCCTCAGTGGGGGCTGGGGCGGGAGTCACCGCCGCGTTTGTCTCGGGGGCAATGTTGGGTTGAGTGAGCGCGAGAGGCAAAGGTGGTAAGGGTGCGCGTGCGCGTTGGAAGATAAAGAATGCCGCGCCAGCCAGGATAACGCAGATGGCGATCGCCATCGATATCAGGGTGGAGCGAATGCTTGATGTTGCCTGCTCGGGTGCATTCCAGTGCCGCGATATAGGGCGGTTTGCGGCGTGTTGGT
>JAUXTZ010000367.1 GCA_030681095.1 Burkholderiales bacterium | reverse complement strand
GGCATTGGCGGCGGCGTGGGTGCGCTGGTGCTGAGTGGATTGTGGCGCGCTTACCGCAAACGACTGAATCCTAAAATAGACATTTAATACCCCGCCCCTTTGGGCCTACAACTGATGTCCGGTATCCCCACGGTTCCTTTTACGTCATCGTGGTTTTGAATGTTCTTATCGCACATCATGTGGTACGCAGTTTGATACCCCAGTTCCCGATAGGCCTCGAACTGTTTTTCGTCGAAGAACTGGTCTCCCGTCGGCTGATCCGGAAATTCCTGATGGGCCTTGCGGTAGGCGTATAGGTCAGCGAACAATTCCTTGAAGAAACTGGTGGTGACGTAAAGCAAGGTGCCACGGGCCTTGTCGTTGTAGATGATGCTGGCTATCAAATAGCCTTTCTTGGCATAGGCCATGCGCTTTTCCAAGTTGGAGGCGCCTTCTGCCATCGGCGTCAATAACTCGGCATCGTCGCAGTCAATTTCGATCAATGTGCCGAAATCGGCACGCACTTTCCCCATCGCATTGGCCAGATCATCAAAGCCAAATGCTGCGTCTGCGGCGCCGTCACACACGATAATGAGTTTCAGGCGGCGGCGAATCAATTCATACAGGCCCAGATTCTCGAAATGCCCCCCATCCGAGAGTTGCACCATGCGGCTGTTCTCGTCGAGGTTTTTTCGAAGATAGAGTTCCGACAATCCAGGATAAAACGCATTGGGAACGTTGCGGCCGCAGCACAACCCCCAATTCAGCATCCTATGCCACAGCACGGTTAGCTGATTCAGCGGCCAGCGCAGCAGGCAGAATAGTAAATGCCATGCCATTTCCATGACCCAGCGGGCGGGGTGCTCCGGGTCTTTTTCGGGCATGAGCTTGAGCGGTCTGGCCAGACTCGCCGCTATTCTGTCTACCCGGTCTTTTGCCGGCGTCGGGTTTTCGGCCCAATAGCCGAGGCGGATATTGAAGAAGCCCATCAGAAAGGAAAGCCATGGATTGCGTGTGAGCCCTTCACCGCCGCCGCCGGTGTTGGAATTGATCGCCGCGCCGGAAATGGCCAAGGCCGTGGGGAGTGTCATGCCTTCATAGGGCGAATCTTTTGTTGCGCACCACCCCGTCGCATTGCTGCCGCAAAACTGGGGAGTGAGGATGAAATTATCGCCGCCACGGCCGCGAAATTTTGGAATCTGCGACGAGACCAAGACGATGTTGCTGTTGATGATGGGGAAGGGCCCAACGTCAGCTGATGTGCTGTTGTCATCCAGAATTTTGAATAATGGGGTGCGGTTCGCCGACTTCAGGCCGCCGGGCACTTGGCCGTTCGCGTCCAGTGCATCTGGCAGATCGGGCGTGAACGTCTCCATCAGCCGGTCACGATAATAACGGTGGATGGAAAGGTAATTCAGGTTGGGGAAACGCAGGAATAGGGCGAGCAGAATAGCAATCCCGATGACGACACCATTACTGCGTATTCTGGAATCATCCAATGGCATACGCCATAGCCAAAGCTCTTCATTGGCGGCAATGCCAGCTGGCATGCGAAGCAGGGCCGCAAAATGATAGGCCAGGAGCAGCAGCCCGAAGATCAAGGCAAATGATCCGACAGCGACCAACAAGCCGGTAGGCATTTTCTTCTTCTTGGATTTCCCATCCTGAAAAAAAGCCAGTGCCGTTGCGATTGCACCGAGCAGCGTGGACAAGCCGCCCAGGGTTGCCGCCAAGTTATTGCGTAAGGCGGAAATTCGCCATTCTGCTTGCGGGCTATCCGCTTCCGGCTTGGGTTTATCGATCTTTCCGCTGAGAGATATCTCGCCCGAATCGCTCGCCTCCCCGCTGATCTTGAACGAACTGGTTTGGGTGGACGTACTTCGGCCGGCCTCGTTAATCCAATCGTAAATCAGCGGCAGGCTGCCGAGCACCAAGACGATGGCCAAAGTAAGCAGCAGACGGCCCGACCAGCGCTCGAACCAGTAGCGCAACACGTAGCCGGTGCTCGCCCAGGTGGATAAAGCGTAGAACACCGCCATGGCGGCAAACAGGATGGTCAGCATCGCGGCCAAGCCAAAGGCGCTATTCACACCGGCGCCCGGCCAACCCATGCAGCGATTGAAATATTCATAGAGCCGCCAATCCATCGCCGGCCCGAACAAGAATGGCCCGGCGAAAGTGAATAAGACGATCAGTAGCCCGCCGTAGACGAAGATGCTAAACAGACTATTGCGTAGGGCGACCGCCAGCAAGGACAAGAAGTTGATGCCGTTACCCGGCGTGAGGTAGCGGGCATGCTGGCGCAAATGCCGCAGCATGCGCCCCTTGTAAACGTTCCAGTCTCCGCCTGCCACACCTTCGACTCCCGCAGCCGATGCCTTCCAGTGCGTATCTGACATGCCCACCATGGGGTAGCTGCCGTAAGGGAAATTTTTACGATCTAATCCATAGGGAATTTCATGGCCGTTTTCGTCTTTCCATTTCTTGTGCAACAGCCAGGCGAGCGATCCGCCGATGTAGCCGCCGCCCGACACCATGGAGAGGTAGTCGAGTTTTTTCAACCAGCCTGCATAGGACAGTGCCTGCAGCACGCCCAGGCAAAAACTGGCCGAGCGAATGCCGCCGCCGGATAAGGCAATGCCGGTGAGATTGGGGGGTGGGGTGTCGTCGTTAGCCGTCTGCGCGCTATCCCGCACCGGTAACTTTTTTTGCCTGCCCCATCGGTTGAAAGAAAACCAGCGCACAACATAACGCCACGGGCTTCCCGGCCCCTCAGTTCTCTCGGGTACGATCACCCCAATGATGCCTTCACCCGTATCTTCGGTTGTTTCCGACGCCTGCTCCAATTCCTGGTTCTTGCGGCGCTGGCGAATGTACTTCCACTCTTCAATGACCACCGCTTTGCAACCGAAATAGTCTTCGTCTTTAGGGTCGTAAGGGCTGTATTTCCATTCATGAGAACGCATGGCTTATCCCTGTGTATTAGATTTATTGGGGCATGATTCAGGCTGACATGCTTTATGAATATAGATCATTTCCAAAATAGTGTAGCGATCAGCGTTCCGACACATTTCGATACAGACTGTTACCCTTTGTTACACCCCGTATAGTCAACAGCCCATCTGCCTAGTCGTTAATTGACTCAAGCTAATCATGATCTGTGAATGTGGTTGGCGGGGTGAGAGTGAAACAAATTGACTAAGGAGTAATGAAAAATGTTGAAGAAAACTTTAATCGCTTTGGCTGCCTTAAGCAGTGTTGCTGTCATGTTCCCGGCGCAGGCACAAGGTTGGGAGCACGGTCAGCGAGAAGGGCACCAGAGCCAATCGCCGAAGATAAGCTTTGTCGTATACCAACACGCAGAACGCAGAGATCATCGCCACCACGGCTATCATCAATACCGCCAGCGCGACCATCATCAATATCGTCATCACGACTATCGACAAGACCGTCACCACGACCAGCGATCAGACCGTCGTGGTGATCGCCACTAGGTAACGGTATTTTTTCCGGCTAGCAGCCGGCGTTACGGCGGGCGTGCAGCATCACGCCCGCCGTTGCACTTTCGCAAGGGCGATCGCCCAGCGTGAACTATCATCCCCATTCAAAATAGTGGTTTAACGCCAATCAGTAGCTTTCATACCTGCGTCGATGCGACAATGTTTTATTTACGCAAGCTATAGGTAGGGTCATGAAGGGTTCATGGAAAGAGAGCATTTATTTGCAGCGCGAAGAGCTGGCGCGCAAGCTGCACGAACCGTTGGCGCAATTGGCCGAGCGCTGCCGGCCGGCATGGGGTGACCGCGCGCAGCTGAATGCGATTCTGGCAGAGGGTTTCAGTAGTATTCCGCATTGTTCCTTTTTGTACTGCGTGAACACCGACGGCATCCAGATATGCGACAACGTAGGTGCGGCGGGGCTGGTGCCTGAACACTTTGGGCGCGACCGCTCGCAGCGCCCCTACATGATGGAAGCCGTGCCGGCCTGGGGATTTCTCCTCTCCGACGCCTATATCAGCCTGATGGATCACCGGCCTTCGCTCACCGCGCTGCAAATCGTGCGCGCGGATGCTCATCCCCTGGGTTATCTCGGCGCGGATTTTGATTTACGCAATCTGCCGGTCACCGCCGAGCTGTATGAAGAGCCGGGTAATTGGCGGCAGGTGAAAGGCGATCCATCGATCCGCAGCAATGTGTTTCAACAATGCCGCGTCGAAAGCCCGATGGACGGCAATATGGAGCAAGCGCTCTCCATCCTGGAGGAGCTGTTGACGCAGCGCGGCGTGTTTCAATGCCAGATCCACTTTTCCAGCAGCCAGGCCACGATCTGGACGGTGAATGATCCGTTTCGCTATCGCATTCTGGATCACGAGGCCTTGAGCGATCCGGATATTTGCCTGGTGTTTCCGCCGCGCGCCTACCCGGCCGATGCATTGATCCCGCAAGCCGATATCAAGCGCATTTTGCACACCCTGCAAGCCTTGCGCCTGACCGACCCGACCTTTTATCTGCGCACGGCCTCGATCAATATTTTTAACGGCATGATCAGCCTGACCTTCTCCTGCGATGGGTCGCATTACATGCCTTACGATGAATTTTTACTGAAAGACACGTCGTTCTGGTTCTGAGCGTAGACTGGCGCTCACGATGCAAACTAAGGAATCGAGGGGCTTATGAACGACGAGAAAATCAAGGTACGCATCACCGAAACCGGCCAAACCCTGGACGTCGTGGTGCTGAGCAAACGCGCCGACCGGATAGAGATTGTCCTGGGTGAAGGCATTCACAGTGTCCGATGCGAGCTGACCCCGACGCGCTTGGGCTTGTCTTACGCAGGGAGCGTGATGGGGCGCGAACTTGTGTACGAGCACAGTCGCGACCAAGTTCAAGCGGATATCGAAAGACTGAATCCGAACGTGCGTCATACCAAACGGTATTGATTCTATATTCGGGTTTTGAACCACGTGTGCCCCGCACCCCGGCGGGTAGGCTGCGCGCTGGTTAATTGTTTTTCTCGGTGAGGCAACATGCAAGCTAATTCACTCGGTCTGGTTTATCGTGCCGGACAAGCGCCGCGCGAAATTCCTCTAACGGAGGTCAGCGATTTTATCGGCGACGCGGACAACTTCATCTGGCTTGATATTCAATCGCCCGACGGCGGGTTGCTGGCGATGCTGGGTGAGGAGCTGGACCTGCACGAGCTTTCCTTGGAAGACGCGCTGACCACGCACCAGCGGCCCAAGCTCGATGAATACGGCGATCATCTTTTCATCAGCAGCAAGGTGGTCGCGCTTGCGGACGGCCAAACATCGTTGGGCGAGTTGCATCTATTCATCGGGTTAAATTTTATCGTGGTTATCCGCCACGGCCCCAGCCTCGATTTCGCTCGCGCGCGCGATCGCTTGACCCGCCAGCATAATGGCTTCCGGCCAGAACGATCCGCCGCGCTTTATTTCATCCTGGACGAGATCGTCGATCACTATCAACCTGTGATCACCGCCCTGAACGAGCGCTTCCGCGGCCTGGAGACGCGTTTGTTGAGCGGTGGCCTCGCGCAGCAGGATTTGGAAAAGCTCTATGCGGTCAAGCATGAACTGAACGCGCTGCGCGATGCCATCGATCCCTTGCAAGGGGTGGTGCTCGACTTGATCCGGGTGCATCCCGAGATCGTCAATAAAGAATTGAAAGTCTATTACCGCGATGTGCATGATCATGCGTTGCGGGCGGTGGGCACCATAGACTTGCTGCGCAATTCCGCCTCTGACGCTATGCAATTTCACATGGCGACACTCACCTTGCGCCAAAACGAAGCCGTGCAGAAGCTCGCAGGCTGGGGCGCGATTTTGGCCATCCCGACCGTGATTTTTTCGCTGTACGGTATGAATTTCAAATCGATGCCGGAGCTGGACTGGGTTGGGGCCTACCCTGCCGTAGTGCTTGGCACTTTCATTGGCGCGTTTTGGCTCTATCGCCGGTTTAAGAAGCGTGGTTGGATTTAAGCGAGATTATTGCGAACGACGCCGATCGCCTTTGTCCTGCTCATTTTTGCGATACATGCGGTTAGCGGGTTTGCCTGGCAAATCTGCGCGCTCGCGTTCAACGTTCTCTATGCGGTCTCGTTGCCGCCCTTCCTGTGGCGCAGTCGGTGTTGCTGCACCTTTCTTGATTTCGCGCGATTCCTGCACGCGTTCCTTTTCTGTGCGTTGTGGCGCCGGCTCCTGCGTCACGCGTGGCGCTGTCGGTGCGGATGGCGGGGTGATGCGCGGCTGCGTGGCCTCTGTGCGATCGGATGCATCCCGTTGGCGCACAACGGAAGGCGGCGTAACGGGGACGGTTTCGCGCCGTCTTTCTTCATAGCGCGGTGGGAGCGGTGGGCGCACGCGTTCCTCCCCCCCTTGTTGACCGAACTCGGGGCGCGGCAATTCTTTCGCCGTGGATTTGGGTATCGGCACATAGCGCGGCTCGGGCGCTGTTTTGACGGCGGGCTTTGACTCGACACGCCATGGCAGTTTTGTCTCACGCGGCGCGCGCGTGGCGACTACTGGGCGCGACAGAATTGGTTCAGGCGGGCGAATGCTTTTCGGGGCGCCGGCCACCAGGCTTGCCGGAGTGACTTTTACTGGCAGTGCGCCATGCAGATGTTTCAATTCGCGCGCTTCGGTAATACGAACCGGCGCGTCATGCACGTTACCTCGACCGAAATGCTCGGCGCGGGTGGCCACGACAGCTTGCGACACACGCGTGTTGTGATAAGTAATATTGGTGACGTTGACGATGTTGGTTTGTTTGATGACCACGTTGTTTACCACGCGCGGCCCATGCCACCCTCCCCACCAGGGCCTACCGACAAAGCTGGGCCGACCCCACCACGGGATCAGTGGTTCGCCCCAACTGAGCGCAACCCAACCCAGGCCTGTGCCACCGATGCTAATGCCCACGGAAACATGCGAACTGACGCCGAAGAACGCCACCAAGGCGGGCGAATATACCGGCTGTCGCACCACTACCGGCCCCGGTGTCCACGCCCAGTAACCGCTCAGGTAAACCCAGCGCCCGTAATGGAATGGCGCCCAACCCCAGGGCGCATCGTCAATCCAGGTCCACTGGTAATAGGGATCCCATATCCAGCGACCGGTGCTATAGGGCGCCCATCCGGCGGGAACCGCATCGGGCACCCATACCGGCCCGTATTCCGGCACCACACGCCATCTACCGTAGTGGTCTAACTCGTAAGCGCCGGCAATACCGCTGGGCAGATAGCGCTCGCTCACTGCGTCTAGCTGCTGGTTGGTGCGGTCGTAATTCCATCGATCCCAATTATCGAGTTCCGGTGCGACGTAGGTCCGCGCACTGGCGCCTTGAACTACGATCTCTTCGGAGGGCTGAATGCGCATGGATTCACCGTTGGCCAAAATCATCGTCGCACGACCGCCACGACGAGTGATGAAATGCAAATCGCCATTCACATCCAACCGATAATACGCAGGGTGTTCGATAATAAACATGGCATTGGGCGTGTTTACTTCCATGCGGTAGCCGCTGGGCAAGGTGCGCAAATCAAGCGACACGCGACCAGAAGTGATTTTGAGCTGTAGATAGTCGGCTGTCTGATTGGAGAGCGTGAGCTGGGTATCGTCGTCGGCCCGGATAAAAGCGCGGCTGCCCATTTGCAGTTCAAGGTCGGCGCGCTTGCCGACATACAGCGCATCGCCCACGGCCAAGGGCATATTGCGCCGCGCCGCTACCCAATCCTCTGCGCCGTTGCGCCAGAAGGAAACGCTGCCTTCAACGTAACTCAAACGCAGTGGCGTGATGGCGCCGTTCTGCTCATCTTCTTGTGCGAGGGCAGTAAAACCGCATAGCAGCAGCAACACAAACAGGGAAAGCGTCGTAGAGATTCGAGACATAGTGCGCATGAGGGGTCTCCTGATTCCTATCGCCAAGCACCTATTAATCGGGCTTGCCCCGGTATTGGCGATCAGGTGGGTAGTAAGTACAACGCTGGATGTTGTAGCGCGTTGACGCTACGACTGCGGCAACGGACAGATGTTCCACCGCAGCACTTAACTTCTTTTTAAGAATAGACCAAGCAATAGCGCCGCCAGCAACAAAATCGCGGCCAGCAAAGTGAAGGCGCTGCCATAGCCGGCGTAACCGACCATCCAACCGGTCAGCACCGGCCCGATGGATTGACCGACATCCATCACCGTGCGCAACACGCCCATGGATGAGCCATAGCGATTGTCCTGGGTAAGATCGGCGACCAGCGCGGCGGTGGAGGAAGTCACGGTGGCAAAGCCGAGGCCGAAGGCCAAACTCAATACGGTCAGACCGATGAAGTTCGGCGCATAGGGCAGCAGCACGATGCTGGCCGCGCCAATCAAGAGGCCGGGGATGATCACTTGCTTGCGCCCCACCCGATCGGAAACCTTTCCCATGAGTGGTTTGGCGAATACGATGCTCACCAATTGCACGCCCAGGATCATGCCGATCTGCCACGCGGGTAGGCCGAGTGATGCCGCAAACAGCGCGAGAAACGCTTCAATCGCGCCAAATACCAAATACTGCGCTGCTTCGATCACGCTCACCAGCATGATGCGTCGATCGCGCAGCACGGTTTTCAAGCTCACCCAAAAGTGCGGCAGTTCCAACTTAGCGGCGGCTGCCGGCGCAGCGTCGCGCAACAGCAATCCAGCGGCCAGCGCCAACACGCCGCTGATGGCGCACGCGATATATACGGCGTCGAAACTCGCCAGCGAAATCAGGAAGCCGCCCAGAAACGGTGCGATGGAACGCCCCACGATGGTGATCGAAGAATAAGTGGAAAGTTTTGCCGCGCGGTCTGCCGTGTAGCGCGCAGCGATAGCGGCGCTCGCCACGGTGCCGAAGATCGCGGTGGCGAAGCCGTGATAAAAGCGTACCGCCATGAGTTGCCAAGCATTGCTCACAATGAGGTAAAGAAAAGGTGCCGTGGCGAACACAAGCAATGCCGCAAGCAGCAAGCGCCGCCTGCCCAGAAAATCGGACAACGTGCCGGCGGGAAAGCTGATGAGAATGCCGGGGAGGGTCGAGGCCATCACGATCCAGCCGATTTCTGATGGGGTGGCGTGGAGCGCCAGGGCGAAGAGCGGGAGGACCGGGGTTTTAGATAGGGTAGAGCTGAAAATCGCTAAACCGCCGATGAGGGCGATCAGCATAAAAAAAGAGGGGTGGGAAGGTTTCAAGCCAGCGGTATCCTGTTCTTGCAGGATTGTATCAAGGGGCATGAAGAACAGCGCAACGATCTACGCGCTGCGTCTTCAATTGCCGAGAGCTGGATCAGCGCCGTTTAAATTGTGCAGGACGCGCGGACGGGGCGCCTGCAGGGCGCTCGTCTTTGTGACGAAAGCTGATGCGTGCTTTACTTAAATCGTAAGGGGACATTTCGAGGCTGACTTTGTCGCCGGCCAAGATGCGGATGCGGTGTTTTCTAATTTTGCCCGAGGCATAGGCGATGACTTCGAAGCCATTCTCCAGCGTTACGCGAAAGCGTGTGTCGGGCAGCACTTCGGTGACGGCGCCTTCCATTTCGATCAATTCTTCTTTTGCCATGTTGGCCTTCTCCTGCGGCGAGTTGCCACGATGAGATATTCAGTGAATAAAAAAGCCCGGTGAACCGGGCTTTTTTCAAAGATCAAACGATCGCCTTATTCTGCTGGGCGAATGTTCGAAGCTTGCTTGCCTTTCGGGCCTTCGGTCACGTCGAACGCGACTTTCTGGTTTTCCGTCAGGGTTTTGAAGCCGCTGCTCTGAATTGCGGAGAAGTGCGCGAAAAGATCGTCGCCGCCGCCATCAGGGGTAATGAAGCCGAAGCCTTTAGAGTCGTTGAACCATTTAACAGTACCGGTTGCCATGTCTGGATTTCCTTAATAAAAAATTGAATTCGGGCAAATGCCCAGGTTAACGAGAAATCAAGACGGAGGAGCTTGGGAACTGGAGTACCGATGAGATGAGGCACAGCGTAACGCGCTAATACAATACTTGAAAAGTCTCGCTGGCGGCAGTATGGACTAATGGAGGCATAATGCAACTATTATTATTAGGGGAATGATAAAAAAATAGGCGGGTTGATTTGTGATGAAATTGCAGTAAATGTGTGGTTTTTCCGCAGTTCGTGGGGGAAAAGCCCTATTTTAGGCTATCCCCAAGCGATTTTTTGATTTTCAGGATAAACCATAGCGCGGCAAATGCATCGTCTCCAGCGCATGACCGAGCATCATGATCGTGCCCTTGAGCCGGTTGTCCCCGGTGTCGGTAAATTCGAACTGGTAGTTGCGCGCGATCACCAGGCGGCCACGTCGATCGCGTTTGAGTCGGATGCTGACCGCCGCGACCGCACCATCCAGGAATTGCACGTTCTCCTTGGCGCAAAAATCCTTGGCCAGCGCGATCACGATTTCGCGCACGCGCAAGCTGTCTTGCCAAAACCAGGCGATGCCCAGCAGGGCAAACATTACTGCGAATTCGGCCATCTGCGATTTTCCTTATTTCTGCCAAGCAAATACTAAAGTCTCATTCATCTCATGACTCCAAATTACCTTTGAGCGATTGACCGTGAGATACCAAGTTTCGAGTTTGGGCACTTGGCCTTTGGCAAAGGCTGTGGGTGTCAGCAGGGCGGCGGCCGGGCCGTGTGCCGGATCGCGTACCGAAGCATAGAGGATCGCGCCGATGTTTTTAGCGCGTGCTTGCCGGGCGAAATCCTGCGTGTAGGTGTAGTCAGCCGGATCCATCCAGTGTTTTTTAAGCCGCACAAAAGGCGCCTTACGTAAATCCACGCCGAGGGTGGCGATCTTGGATTGGAACAAGGTCATCGGGTGGGCATCGAGCTGCTTGAGCCCCTCGCTATCGAGGATGAAGCGCCAACGCCAATAGCCCGCTTCGGCACACGCGGTATGGCGCTCCAGCGCGCCGTAAAACACGCCTGGGTCGTCATAAGCGCGGAAACGGCTGCCGCGCTTG
The DNA here is from genome assembly GCA_030681095.1 of Burkholderiales bacterium. Classification (GTDB taxonomy): domain Bacteria; phylum Pseudomonadota; class Gammaproteobacteria; order Burkholderiales; family Thiobacteraceae; genus RBG-16-58-11. Next base: position 3,585 of record JAUXTZ010000367.1, on the reverse strand, counting down.
CCGGGGCGATAACGAAACGGGGTGGCGAGCAGCCAGTGTAAGCCTTGCGTGTCGGTAGGAAAGGGCGGCTTTACGCTATCGATCAGGTGTTCCAGTATCGCCTGCGCCGCCAAGTCATTGTCCACCAAGCGCATGGTGGAAACTTTGTGCTGTGCCTCAACCGCGCGCCAAATCTGCGCGTTGAGCGGATGGATATCAGACGCGGCCACGAACCGAATCGAGGTAATCGACGACGCTGACTAGGCCCAGCACGTTTCCCAACATCTCGGCGGGGTGCCCGGCAAGACTGTGGTTATGGCTAAACAGCCATGCCTTAGCATCCTCAGCGCGGCCAGCGGTAATCGAATCTAAGGCGCGAAACAGACGCACAAACAGCAAAGCCAGCTCCCATTCTTTGCGCGAGTGATCGAGCAAATAAGCCGCTTTGCTCATGCGCGAGACGGTCGCGGGGCTGACCCCGATAATTTTGGCCAGATTGCCATGGGTGATGCCGAGCAGCTCGGCGGCCTTGAGCGTGGCGCTCGTCAGCACTGTGCGTTCGGTGTTGGTGTCCACCTGCGGCGAGTTGGCTTTGACTGTCATAATATCCGCCCCCCATTAATCTATCTATAGAAAATATAATACATAAATATTGCTATAGAAACAATCGCTGCCCGCAGCTATTTTTTCTAAAGGGGGGTGCCTAACCGCGTCTGGTGGCGGTGCTTGCTTTACGGCATGAACGCGCCTCCAGGGCTGCGCCCAGCAAGCAGTAAATAGGTCCTGTAGCGGCCAATCCATGTGCTATACAGAAACTTATCCCCGCGAGATGCCAAATCGAGAATGTGTTCGGGTTGGCCTCAGCCCAACCAGTGACAAGAGGAGGTTTCCCATGTATTTCACACCCCATCAATCAGGATCAGATGAACTCAGTTTCGAATCGCTCAACTGGCGCGCGGCTGATAACTTGCCGCGTGATCGCGATCAAAGTCACCGGCTACACGAACCCGGTCTCATGATCAGCAGCGTTGACCCGATGACTGGCATGGAGATTGAGGACCTGTCCGGCCATCCCTATATCGTCGATGGCAATATGGTTATTTATTTCGAAACCGATGCGACCCGGCAAGCATTCCAAGACATGCCCATTGATCACCCGTTTCACTTGATCGATAACCCCTATGAGGAAGGTGAAGCGGAAGGCTGATTTTTTCAAACTGCCACATAAGAAGGGCTCGGAACCTGAGCGATTCCGAGCCCCGCTGCATCAAGCAAACGCGCCCTGTGACTCGACGTTGAAGGTGCGCAGCACATAACTGAATGCACGGTTGCTAGCCGCTTGCGCCACCACGTCGAAAATGTCCCGGTCGGTCCAGCCTTGCGCCTTGGCCGCTTGGATATCTTGCTCATTGACGCTCTCTGGGTCGTTCACCGATTTCAGCGCGAGCATGAGCAAGGGTTTTTCTTTAGCGGGTATCGGTGCGGCCTCTGGCTTGTTGCGCGCCGCACGAATCGCATCCAGGTCTAATCCCATGTTGGTGAGAAACCCCTCGTTCATATCGATGCAGAAATGGCACTTTGATTCCCACGACACGAGGTAACGGATCATGGCCATCAAAGAAGGCGTCAGCCGTTCGCCGCTATTGAAATAGGACACATTGCCGACGAAAGATTCAAGCAGAGGCGGGCTAAAGCTGTAGAGGCGCAGCCCATCGGGGATAAATCCAATGTGCTGTTTAATCGCGCCGAACACGGCATCGACACGACCTTGCTCGCCTGCCGGCGCTTGCGGGATGATCAACGGTTTTGCGTTTTGTTTAACTTGCGTTTGCATGGTTTGTTTCTCCTTGGTGGTTGGTGTTGCGTGATGTAGTCGACCGGTCGGTCAACTGATGAAAAAATAAAAACGCGGTAGAGGTTCATAGCGGGGATTCCTAGCGCGGGCTGATACGAATTTGGGCCATGGCATGAAACAATTGGCCCATGATTTCGACGTTGTTCTGGCTTTTAGCCAGCAACATCACGCCTTCGAAATAGGCCAACATCGCTTGCGCGGTGGCCTCGACATCGATGTCCTGCACTTCACCTAAGGCAATTGCTTCGCGCAATACCTGGCGGATGCCGCTTTGCAGGTTGGAGAAAATCTGCTCGATCCGGAGGCGAATCGGCTCATCTTGCGTCGATAGCTCGCTGGCCAGGTTGCCGAAAAAACAACCAATAACACGCCCCGTATCGTTCAAAACCTGCTTTTGAAATTCGTAAGAAAGCTGGCCAAAGCGTGCAAGCCTCGCCATTGGGGGGATGTCGTTCGCAAAAGCTTGGTTCAAGAGGTGATCTTTAATTTCTAAGTAGTGGCTATCCAGCACCGCCAGCGTCAGATCACGCTTACTGGGGAAAAAATGGTAGAAACTGCCTTTTTTTACCCCGGCATGTTCGCAAATGGCGGCCACCCCTACATCCGCATAACTGCGCGAATAGATGAGTTCTCGGGCTGAGTCGAGAATGCGCTGCTGGGTGTCTACAATTGGTTCCATGCCTTGAATTATATTTGACCGATCGGTCAAGTCAAGTCAAATTTCGCAATATCAAGCTAGTCGCAACAAATCGATCGCAGTAATCAGTAGCGCAGAATTAGCGCAAGCCACAAATGCATAAGAGCATGTTAGGCTCGGCATGAAATTTATTTTCTATCTTTGGAGATGATCGTTATGAAACAGCAATTCTTCGCCGCCCTCATTGGCCTGTGTTTTTCAGTTACCGCCTTTGCCGCCAACCCGATGGTAGAGATGAAAACAAATCTCGGCAGCATGACTTTAGAACTGTATGCGGATAAAGCGCCGAAGTCGGTGGCGAATTTCCTGAGCTACGTAAAAAGCGGTTTTTATTCGGGCACGATTTTCCATCGTGTAATCGACAACTTCATGATTCAGGGCGGCGGCTTCGATGCGAATCTACGCGAGAAAGAAACGTCCGCGCCGATCCAAAATGAAGCGAACAGTGGATTAAAGAATGAAGTCTATACCCTGGCTATGGCGAGGACGGGCGACCCGCACTCCGCTACAGCACAATTCTTCATCAATGTGAAAGACAATGATTTCCTCAACCACACCGCACCCAACCTACGCGGCTGGGGCTATGCCGTCTTCGGCAAAGTGGTGAAGGGGCAAGACGTGATGATGAAAATCGCCAAGGCGCGTACCGGCGCAAAAGGTCCCTTCCCTTCCGATGTGCCGCAGCAAACGGTGGTGATCGAAGAAATGAAGTTGCTGCCCTGAGCCGTCCCCGAAATAATCCAAGTCAGGATGGCAGTGAATAATCATTTATTAACGACGATTGAGCGATGAAAATTTTATCTCTATTTGCTGGTTTGGTCTGCGTTTGTACCGCGCCCGCCGCTTTCGCTGTGGAGGATTGGATCACGATCCCTAATAGCGATCCGAATATTACTTTTTCGTTTGACAAGGGCAGCATCGAGCGGCGCGGAAACCTAGTCAGGGTATGGGAGTAGATGGTATTTACCCAAGCTCAAATCAAAGATGAAGCCTCCGGCAAAATGGTTTAGGAAAAGATAGTGCACCGCCTGATGCACTGTACAGACTATACCCA
>JAUXTZ010000354.1 GCA_030681095.1 Burkholderiales bacterium | reverse complement strand
AGCATTTTCACACTGCGCCGCTGGAGCAGAATTTGCCGGTGGTGATGGGCCTGCTCGGCGTGTGGTATGGCGACTTCTTCGATGCACAATCTCATGCCGTGCTGCCCTACGATCAATACCTGCACCGCTTCCCCGCTTACTTGCAGCAGCTCGATATGGAGAGCAACGGCAAGCGCGTGCGGCGCGACAAAAAAACCGTGGATTACCACACCGGCCCGGTGCTGTGGGGCGAGCCCGGCACCAACGGCCAGCACTCGTTCTATCAACTGATCCACCATGGCACGAAAATCATTCCCGCCGATTTCCTGGCCCCGGCGCAAAGCCAAAATCCGCTGGGCGAACATCACCCGATTTTACTGTCCAACTTCTTTGCGCAGACGGAAGCGCTGATGAAGGGCAAGACTGAAACCGAAGTGCGCGCGGAACTGATTGCTGCCGGCGTCACCGGACGCAAACAGGATCAACTCGCCCCGCACAAAGTTTTTCCTGGCAATCGCCCGACCAATTCGATTTTATTCAAACAACTCGATCCCGCGACCTTGGGCGCGCTGATCGCGCTGTATGAGCACAAAGTCTTTGTGCAAGGCGTGATCTGGAATATCAACTCATTCGATCAATGGGGCGTGGAGCTGGGCAAACAATTGGCGCAGAGCATTCAGCCGGAGTTGAAAGACGACAACAAGATTCAAAGCCACGACAGCTCGACCAATGGCTTGATCAACTACTACAAATCACTGCGCTAGTGGTTAGCCCAGCTTACGGCCGTTTGCGCCGCACCTGATCCAATTTTTCGCACAGATCACTAACCCCTTGTGCCATGCGTGGCGTGGCACGGTGCAGGGTGTCGGCATTCAGATAAAAAATATTAGCGTGGCGCACCGCTTCCAATTCCTTCATTTCACGCCACGGCCCTAAGCGCGCTTCGCGTTCGTTTAGCGCGCCGCTCGCCACAATCGCTTGCGGGTTGCGCGCCAGCAGCGCTTCCATGGAGACACTTGGGTTGAGGCCAGCCAAGTCGGCAAAGATGTTGCGCCCGCCGCACAATTCGATGGCGCGGCTGACGAGGTGCGCTTGGCCGATGGTCATCAGCGGCTGATGCCATATCTCGTAGAACACGGTGACCGCTTGGCGCGCGCGATATTTCGATTCGAGCAAGCGAATTTGACTGCGGTATTGGCTGGCAGCGCGCGTAGCTTCATAGCCGGTGCCGGCCAACTCGCCGATCAATAGCAGGTGGCGCGCGATGTCATCCAATTTACGCGGTTCAAGCGCGAGCACTTTAAAACCCAACTGTTCCAGACGCTCGACATCGCCGCGCGGATTGCCGGAAATCCAGGCCAAAATGAGATCGGGTTTGAGCTGCACCACCCGCTCCAAATCGATTTTGGAATAATCGCCGATGACAGGGAGTTGGCGCGCGCCAGCGGGATAATCGCTAACCGCCGAGACACCCACTAGCTTGCCGCCGGCGCCGGCGGCGAAGGCAAGCTCGGTTAAATGCGGGGTGAGGCTGATGATGCGGGTCGCGGTTTGGGGAAGCGTGATCGATTTGCCGCGATCATCAGTAACGGTAATGGCGGCGGTTGCGACGTGCATGAAGCACCACGCTGCCATGCACAGGTAAAGCCTTGCGCGGCGTGTCATGACTCAGAGCTTGCCATGATGAAACAGCAACTGGTGATGCGCATCATCGCCCGTCCCTTGCACCTGAATACGCGTGAGGCCTGCACTGGGCACATCGATGCGGTAGGTACTGGCGAGCGGCAGATGCAGCGCATGCGCCAGCACCATGCGGATCACCCCGGCGTGGCACACGAGCAGCACATGCTTGCCGGCCTGTTCGGTGAGCAGATCGTTCCATCCGGCACGCACCCGCGCCAGAAAGTCCTCCAGCCGCTCTGCACCTGCCGGGCGTTGATTGATCGGGTCGCGTTTGAAGCGCTCGATCACGCCGGGATTTTCAGCACGCAATTGATCGGCGGTCTTGCCTTCCCACGCGCCGAACTGCACTTCCATGAAGCGGGCATCCACACGCAAGGGTAAGTCATGCTGGTGCGCCAATTCCGTCGCGAAGGCCATGCAACGTGACAGTGGCGAACTCACGATGTGTGCCCACGGCTTGTGCTCACCCACCGCAGCCCGCATTTGTTGCCAGCCTTTATCACTCAGCGGGTCATCGGTCTGACCGCGATATTTGCGCCCGCCGACCGGCTCGCCGTGGCGCAGGAGATCGATCGTGGTGATGAGTTCAGTCAAAGCGAAAAAGCCATTTCAATAATTACATCGCCGCCCAATTGGCTATGGTTAACAGCAACAACAGCCCAAACCAGAGCGCGATTGCGCGCCAGATCAGGCTCACCGCACTATCTAGGTAATCGGCATCAGGTTCGTCGCCCAAGCCTAACTCATGTCGATAATAAATTTGGCCATCGACCTCTAACGGGTCACCCAGTCGCACACCAAGCGCACCGGCACCGCTGGCGAGGATGATGCCTTGAGATGGATTGGCCCACTTGGCCGCTTGTTCTTGCCAGCAGCGGATCGCGTCTTCAAAATCGCCGACCACGGCAAAGCCCACTGCTGTTAAGCGCAGCGGCAGCCAATCTAAGAAGCGAAATGCGGTGTCGGAAAAAATGCCGAAGCGGCCATATTCCTGATGATCGAGCGCGCCCCATTTTTGGTGCAGGATATGCGCCAAGCGATACAGCAACGCGCCGGCTGGGCCGAGCACGGCAAACCAAAAGAACACGCCGAAAAATTGACGATGCGCGCAGAGCAATAATTTTTCCATGCCAATCTTGGTGAGCGAGACGGCGTTAAAGTCCGCGATCGAGCGGCCCTCCCAATCGCCCAATAGCTTGCGCGCCGTTTCGAGATCGTGCTC
>JAUXTZ010000353.1 GCA_030681095.1 Burkholderiales bacterium | reverse complement strand
AGCTTGCGCCGGCTATCCTGGTTCATCTTCCCGTCGCGCGTGAGGATATGCAGTTCTTTCAGCAGTTCTACTGATTGGCCGGGCTTTATTTCTGGTATGAAATCCATGTGGGCACCTCGAGACGGTCTGTTACTTAGCGTACTGCATATTTTGATGAGGGTGGGATTGTGCCGGTCTCGCCGCCAATAAAAAAACCGACCATCGGGTCGGTTTGTTTATTGGCGGAGAGGGTGGGATTCGAACCCACGGTACGGAAAACCGTACGCCTGATTTCGAGTCAGGTACATTCGACCACTCTGCCACCTCTCCGAAGGGCGCGATTCTATCAGAAGCGCACCTACATTTCACCGGCGCACATGGACAAAATACAATTCGTTCGCCAAACTCTTGCCATGCGGGTTCTTCTTATCCTGATTTTCTGCACGCTGCTTTCCGCCTGCGATTGGAGCAGCAAGCCGATTCCTTCCGCGCGCGAAGCGCGTGAGCTGACCGTCGTTACGCGCAATGGTCCGACCACGTATTACGAGAATGCGCAGGGCCAATACGCCGGCATCGAACACGATCTGGTCATGCTGTTCGCCAAGGAACTCGGTTTTAAAGTCAATTTTGTCGTCACCAATCAATTCCAAGACATTTTGCCCAAGGTTGCTTCGCGCCAGGCGCATTTTGCCGCGGCTGGCATCACCATTACGGATGATCGCAAGATGCGCCTCTTGTTCAGTACGGCTTATCAGTCGGTGCAACAACAGGTCGTCTACAACATTGCGTATGACAAACCCAGTGGGATTAAGGATCTGCTCGGCAAGAAGCTGGTGGTGGTGGCGGGGACGAGTTACGTGAATCAGTTGAATCAGGCGAAACGCAAATTCCCCGCCTTGACTTGGATCGAGTCGAAAGATCAAGTCACGGAAGACTTGCTTGCACAACTCGCTGCGGGGGAGATTGATTTTGTCGTCGCCGATTCGCACATCGTCAAGCTCTCTCAAAATTTCCACCCGGAATTGGCGGTTGGCTTCGACATCGGTCGCCCGGAATATCTGGGCTGGGCGTTTCCAAAGGATGGCGACGCTTGGCTGTATAAGAAATCCATCCAATTCTTCGCCAAAATTCAACGCGACGGCACACTGAAGCGACTGCAAGACCGGTACTACGGCCATCTCGAGCGCTTGGAACAGGCCGACGTGATTCATTTTCTTGAAAAAATGAACACGGTGCTGCCCAAGTACCGCGATCTGTTTTACGAAGCGCAAGACATCACCGGGATTGATTGGCGTCTGCTTGCGGCCTTGGGCTATCAAGAATCGAAGTGGGATCCGCTCGCCACCTCACCCACCAATGTGCGCGGCATCATGATGCTGACCGAGCAAACAGCGGATGAAATGGGCGTCACCGACCGGCTGGACCCCAAAGAAAGCATCATCGCCGGGTCGAAATATTTGCTCAATATGATAGAGACGATTCCGGCACGCGTAGCGGAGCCGGATCGCACTTGGTTGGCACTCGCGAGTTACAACGTGGGTTATGGGCACTTGGAAGATGCGCGCGTACTGGCGCAGCGCCAGGGCCTCAATCCAGATGTCTGGCCTGATCTGAAGAAGTCCTTGCCCTTGCTTGCCAATGCAGCGCATCACTCGACCGTGAAGCACGGCTTTGCGCGTGGCGGCGAGCCGGTGATTTTTACCGAGAATATTCGGACTTACTATGACATTCTGGTGAAGTTCGAAAAGCCTTACCGGCCGCTTTTCTCGACACTGGGTCAGGAGAAAAAGCCGGAGCAGCGGAAGAAGCCAAAAGCGGTCAAAAGCTAAACGGTGATTTGCTCAGTGCCGCCCATATAAGGTCGCAACACGGCGGGGATGGTCACGCTACCATCGGCATTCTGATAATTTTCCAAGACCGCCACCAAGGTACGCCCCACTGCCAGGCCAGAGCCGTTGAGGGTATGCGCTAGTTCCGGCTTATTCTTCTCGTTGCGGTAGCGCGCCTGCATGCGCCGCGCTTGAAACGCTTCGAAGTTGCTGCATGAGGAGATTTCGCGATAAGTATTTTGCGCCGGCAGCCATACTTCGATGTCGTAGGTCTTGGCCGCGGAGAAACCCATATCGCCGCTGCACAAGGCCATCACCCGATAGGGCAATTCAAGTTGTTTCAGAATTGTCTCGGCGTGACCCAACAGCGCCTCCAATGCCGCGTACGACTGGTCGGGCGCGACAATCTGCACCAGCTCCACTTTCTCAAACTGATGTTGACGAATCATGCCACGCGTGTCGCGGCCATAAGAACCTGCCTCGCGCCGAAAACACGGGGTGTGCGAAACGAACTTAAGGGGCAAATCTTCCAAAGCCACAATCACATCGCGCACGATGTTGGTGACCGGGACTTCTGCGGTTGGGATCAGATATAAATCGTCAGCGCAAATATGGAATTGGTCATCCTGAAATTTGGGGAATTGTCCGGTCCCGCGCATGCTGTCGGCGTTGACTAAAAACGGTACATACACTTCCGTATAGCCATGCGCTTGGGTATGCACATCCAGCATGAATTGCGCGAGCGCGCGGTGCATCCGTGCGAGCGAGCCTTTCATCAGCGAGAAACGCGCACCGGTAATTTTCACGGCGGTTTCAAAATCCAACTGCTTCAGACCTTCGCCCACATCGACATGATCCTTGACCGGAAAATCGAAG
>JAUXTZ010000348.1 GCA_030681095.1 Burkholderiales bacterium | reverse complement strand
TTCACAAATTTTTGCAGACTGTCGTCCTGAATACCGAAGGTCCAATCCGGCGTGAAATGGCGCGGATTGGCCACCGGGGTATAGGGAAAGGCTTGGCCGATAATGGCGACTGGGACACCATTCACATTCTTGATCACGTAGGGTTTGAACACCTGATCGCCGAAGTCGGCGGTCTTGACGTTCTGCGCCACGAAATCGATCGAACCCTTAAAGTCCTTCTCGACGATTTCCTTCACACGCTCGGCGCCCAAGGTGAATTCCCAGTGCGCCGTCATCACATTCACGCCCAGCATTTTCTGCGCGCCCACCATGTCAGCGCCGTTGGTCCAATACGCGGTGCCGGAACCCTGCCAAGTATCGCCCGAATCCAGCAGCAAGGAACCGGGACGTTGCGAACGGATATTTTTAATCAGGGTGGCGAGATGCGCGAAGCCACCCACCTTGCCATAGGTCTTGGCCGCGGCGGCAAAATCGAGATAGGTAAACGCGTGCGCATCGATCGAGCCGGGCTTGATGCCATAGGCCTTTAGGAAATGATCGCCCACCAGATGCGGCGCCTTGCCATACGCACCGCCGACACCGATATTCACACTCGGCTCGCGGAAATACACCGGCAGCAACTGAGCATGGCAGTCGGTAAAGTGCATGAAGCTGACATTGCCGAATTTAGGCAACTCGTAAAAATTTTTCGGCACTTCGCCGGCCAGTGCCTGACGGCTATCCAGCGCCATACCGCTTGCGGCGGCAACCGCCAGCACTTCAAGAAATTCACGACGGGTCATCGACATCATTCAGCTCCTGCAAAAAAATCCAAGTGTGATAGTAATCGCCTTGTTTAGGCTTTAATTTTATAAACGCTATAAAAAAACAAGGCTTGTGGGGTTAGCCAACAAGCCTTGTTCATCATGCATTACAAACTTATTTACGGAATACCGGAGTCTGCATGGGCAGTCCGTTGCTCATATAAGAGTGGAAGTACTCCAGGTTATTGTACTCTGCGCTACCTGGCTTGAAGGGTACGACGCGCACATTCTTGTTGCATTGTGCGTAGCGAGCCTGCAAGGTCGTCACGCTATCCCCGCCGCGAAACTCGGGCCAATGCACAGCGTGCCCCAGCGCAGGTGACAATAACTCGGTTCGTAAAGTTGTCCCTACCTGGTGAACATGACAAGAAGCGCAGGAAAAGTTGAGTTGGCCACGGCGCTGATAAAACTGCACCTTGCCCTTCTCATATGCCGCAAGCGCCTTCGCGCCTTCGACCTTGACGCTCATTTTCATGCCGTCGGATAAGCTGCGCGAATAAGCCGTCAACAAGCCCATGGTCTTCATATCATTGTAGGCAAACTCATCTTCGCCATTGGCCTTACGGCAGGAATTAATCGCCATTTCGTAAGTAACGACTTTACCTAGCTTCTCGTCGAAATAAGGAAAATGGCCAGCCATGTTTTTTCCCACATTGCCGCAGTCGGCGTATTTCTTGCCATTCTTGAAGGGCGTTTCCCACATTTTCTTGGCCTTATCGACCTCAGAATCATAAGGCGGAAATTCCATAATAGCCTTGTATTGATCGAGTGCGTCCTGGCTAAAGGCCAGTGCGCCGTTCACATAATCATCAAATTTAAGATTGGGGAATTTGTTCTTATAGTAATCCAGGACTTCTTTACGGTCTTGCTCCGGGGTGGCGGAAGCATTCAGCGCGCCAAACAACAAACTGGCGCCGAAAACGGCCAATAATATTTTCTTCATTGCGTTCTCCTCTTAAAATCAGGAGCCGGTTGGGGGAAACCCCAGCCGGCGCTGGCTTGCTTTTAGGCTACAACAGCCGTGGCTTGGTTTTTATCGCCTTTATTGTCCGCCCAGCTCACGACCACTTTGTCGCCGGCCTTGGCACCCTTAACCTTGAATCCCAGGAACGGGTTCTTGGAAATGGCTTGGCTCCACTGTGCTTCCAGCACGGTTTTGCCGTTTACCTGCGCGGTGACGGTCTGAATAAAATGGGCTGGGACAACTTGGCCGGTCTTGGCGTCTTTGCGCTGACCGGTTTCCATCGGGTGATTCATCAGCACTTTGACGTTGGCGGAGTCGCCTTCGGCTTGTGCGCGGATTTTCATCGGTTCTGCCATGTTCGTATCCTCTCAGTGTATTCGGTTAGGGTCGTGATTCGGGGGCCGATTAGCCGCCGCAACCACCGATGGTTACTTTGACTTCCTTAACCGCGGTGTAAGACTTGCCGCCTGCATTTACCACCACGCGCACGTTGGAAGTTTGGCCCATTTTGATGCGAGTGCTGACATAGCCGTCTGCGCCATTGGTCAGATCGAAATTCGCGGTCAAGGGGTTAGCATTTTTCTCCACCATAAGCGCAATGCTGCTGGTGCCAGCGATTTTGCTGGTCACTTCGACCGGTACCACTGCGCCGTTTTCCGCGATATCTGGTGCCTTGATGGTGATATCTTTGCTGACGGCAGCACCGGTGGCATTGAGCACCTTCAACGCATCAGGCATGCCTTTGGCGTCAAATGCAGCTTTATTCCATTCTGCCGCGAGTACTTCGGTCGGCTTCAACAAGCCCGCGGCCACTGCAACGGCTACGGTACCTGCCGCGCCGGCACCTTTTAAAAATGTTCTGCGTTTCGTGTTCATAACTACTCCTTCTAACTAATTAAATTTGGCAAAAACCCAGGGGAAACTAAAGGCCATGTACGTAATCGGTGACCAAGTCGATTTCCTTCTCCGTCAAGATCAGATGCTTGCCGAACGGCGGCATCGTGCTTAAGGAATTAACCTTGGTTGCATCCCAAATCTGGGCACGTAACTTTGCCTTGTCCGGAAAGCGCGCTTTCATCGCAATCAGGGGAGGCGCAATGTTCGCGTTGGTCACGACTTTGGGGTCGCCAGGTATCAAATGGCAAGCCATGCAATTGCCCTTTTTGTTATTTAAGGCGACATCCTGACCGGTGGGTTCTTTGGCCTTTTCCGCCGCCTTATCCTGCGCGTAGCCAGTTGTCGACAGCATGATGCCAACGATGCTGGCAGCTAACATGAGCTTGGTGCTCTTCGGCATTGTTTCCTCCTTCAAAATTATGTTTTAGATTGATCGGTGTTCCGACCCTACCGAGCCAACATCAATTTGATTTAAAGTTACTCGGCGACGCCATTCGGACAATGGATGTTGGTAAGGATAACCAATGTTTGCGCCACCACGCAAGCCATTTGAAGGCTGTTTTACTAGATAGTTCCTCATTAATCTCTTTCTGCGCCTACTACCATAGCTATTTTGAAATATATAAGTATTCTCTAATAAAAAACAAACCGTCGGTGCCTTCAGATATCAATAACGCGCTCATTCGGTGTGGGTGGACACGATCGCTTAAGGCCGCTTGGATTCAGCATCCAAGGCTTTGAGTTCTTTCAAGCGCGCCTCGGCGCTGGAGAGTTGATAAAAATCGCCTTCATCGGATTTGAGCGCAATTTGTAGTTGCTCGATCGCGGCCGTGAGATTGCCGCGCCGGGCGTAGGCTTCGGCCAAAGCCCGATGCGAGTGGAAGCGTTTTTGCAAGGCCGCATAGCCGCGCGCCTGATATTCGTATAGACGGTAATCGTTGGCGCGCGTCTTGAGTTGTTCATTCACGAACTTGATCGCCTCCGCGCCTTGCTTGGTTTGAAGCAGCGTATCAGCATAGTCGTAGATCAACGCGCGATGGAAAGGAAAGCGCTTCAATGCCGCGCGATATATCGCCACCGCCGCCGAGTCCTGGCCTTGCGCGCGCTTAAGCTCGGCAGCCAGGGTTTCGATCATCGGATGCGCCGGTACATTTTTCTGTGCCACGGCCAACTCTTTTTCGGCGCGCTCCAGTTTCTTCGCACGGGCCAGCGCTGCGGCCAGTCCATAGCGCTGAGCGATTTCGTTGTTGAATTTTTTCTCTTTGAGTCCGGTTTCAAATTCGGTGACCGCGTCCTCTGCCCTGCCGGACGCGGCGCGCAGTTTGGCGCGGACCAGTTGATAGTCGAGTGAATCGGGTACTTGTTTATACGGCGTTTCCGCGAGCCGGTTTTGAATATCCGCCAAGCGATCGGTAGTGAGCGGATGGGTGCGCAGATACACCGGGGCGTTATTGTCGTAAAGCCGATTGTATTTCCCCATGCGATCAAAAAAGCTCGCCATGCCGCGCGGATCCAAGCCTGAATCTTGCATGATCTGGAAACCCACCCGGTCCGCCTCGTGTTCGTTTTCGCGGGTGAAATCGAGCGCGTTCTGGATTACACCCGCTTGCGCCACGGTAGCCGCCGCGCTCGCGACTTGGGAATTGGCGCGTGCGGCGAGAATCGACACCGCGATCGCGGCAATCGAGATCAAGTTGCTGCGTGACTCTTGCGCCACCATGCGCGAGATATGGCGCTGGGTAACATGCGCGATCTCATGCGCCAACACGCCGGCCAACTCCGACTCGCTCAGCGCCGTGAGAATCAAGCCGGAATGCACGCCGATATAACCGCCGGGCAGTGCGAAGGCGTTTAGCGTGTTGTCCTGCACCGCAAAAAATTCGAAGTCTTGGCGATTATTCGGGCTCGCCGCCGCGAGCCGATAGCCCAGACCATTCAAATAATCGGCCACTTCGGGGTCATCCAAATAAGCACGGTCGGCGCGAATATCGCGCATGATCGCCTCGCCGATCTTGCGTTCCAACTGGGGCGAAAACACCGATTGCGAAGCTTCGCCCAGATCGGGCAGATTGGTGGCGGCGTTGGCGGGCGAGGTGCAAAACACGCCGAGCACCAATAGGTGGGTAAATTTCATAGTGCTATGATAACGAGTAACGCTCATAAGTTCATTGCCATGCCAAAATCCAAGCCACTCACCCACTTCGACGCGCACGGCCAAGCTCACATGGTAGATGTGGGCAGCAAACCCGAAACCCATCGCGTCGCGCGCGCCTCGGGCCAGATCACTATGCTGCCCGCCACGCTCAAGGTGATTCAATCTGGCACCGGCAAAAAAGGCGACGTGCTCGGCATCGCGCGCATCGCCGCGATCCAGGGGGCCAAGCGCACCTCTGATTTGATCCCGCTCAGCCATCCAATCCCGATCACCAAAATCGATATCGCATTTGAAACGCGGTCGCGCCCGGCGCGCGTGATCTGCCACGCCAGTGTCGAAACCGTGGGCCGCACCGGCGTTGAGATGGAAGCGCTTACCGCCGTCTCGGCCGCCCTGCTCACCATCTACGACATGTGCAAAGCCATCGATCGCGGCATGCAGCTCACCGACATTCGCTTGCTGGAAAAGCGCGGCGGCAAATCCGGGCACTGGGTTGCTGAATGAAATTTTTGCTTGCTTTGTTCTGGACTTTTTTGCTCGGTAGTACGCCGATTTTTGCTGCGCCGGATTCACAAACTATCCTGGTCGCGCCCAACGTAGAGATTCCCATTGCGCGCTACAACGCGGGCAAGCAGAGCTTGATTTTGTGGCTCCCCTCGGAAAGCGGTGTGGTTCAAGCCGAGCACGACACCGCCGCAAAATTGGCACAGCGCGGCTATAGCGTGTGGGTGGCGGATTTATTCGGCGCGCGCTTTCTGCCGGTGGCCCAAAGCAGCGTGGATGAAATTCCTGCCGCCGATGTCGCAGGCTTGATTCAAGCCGCCGCCAAAAAATACCGAAAAATTATTCTGGTCAGCAGCGGGCGTGGTGCGGCGCTCGCGCTGGGCGGTGCGCAACAATGGCAAGCACAGCATCGGGGGCGGATTATCGCGGGCGCGGTGTTGTTGTCCCCCAACCTGCTCATCAACAGCCCCGAGGCGGGCGAAGAAGCCGCTTACCTCCCCCTTACTCGGCAAACGCATTTGCCGATTGCTATTTTGCAAGGCGATAAATCGCCTTGGCACTGGCAACTCGACACACTCAAACAACAACTTGAACAAGGCGGCAGCCGCGTCGTCATCCAAACCTTGCCCGGCATGCGCGACCGGTTTTATTTCCGCGAAAATGCGCTGCCGCGTGAGCGGGAACTGGGCGAGCGACTTGACGGCCTCATCGCCGACGCCATTAAAAGCTTACCCGCCTCGAAAAGGAACTCACCATGAAATGGGCTGGCGCACTACTGCTCGCACTCACGCTAAGTATCGGCGCCGCCAGCGCCAAGGAACTTAAACCGCTCCCCCCGCGAGATGCGCCGAGCGCGCTGGTGTTGAAGGATTTGGATGGGAAGCCGCATACCCTGGCTGATTACAAAGGCCGCGTCGTGCTGATTAATTTCTGGGCCACCTGGTGCCCGCCCTGCCGTGCCGAAATGCCCTCGATGCAGCGCTTGAAAGAGGTGATGAAGGACAAGCCATTCACCATCCTGGCGGTGGACATGGCGGAATCCGAAGCGGAGGTGCGTCAATTTTTGAAAGACATGAAAGACGCCAAACTCGATTTCACCATCCTCATGGATAAAGACGGCAAGGCGCTCAAGGAGTGGAAGGTCTTTGTTTTCCCCACCAGCTACGTGCTGGATGCGGAGGGGAAGCTGCGTTACTCCCTGCTGGGTTCGACCGAGTGGGATGAATTCGACACACTGAAAAAAATCGAAGCACTGCTGCCGCAGGTTCCTGCCCAATAAACTCAAAAACCTTTTTACCCGCCGTGCGTTTCGCGCGACAAGGATTGGCACCAGCTATACAACGCGTCATACATCACCATGCCATGTGCGAGCATTTCGTAGTCATCGCTAAAATTTTTCGATAGCCCCACGGAAATCGCCAGCAAGCCATGCGCTTGCTGCGACGCTTCGGGCTTGCCGGTGTC
>JAUXTZ010000332.1 GCA_030681095.1 Burkholderiales bacterium | reverse complement strand
ACCCGCTGCCGGAAAAAACCGAGGAAGAAGGGGGAGCGCTAAGCGATGTGGAGTTCGCATCGATGCTCAAGGATATTGATACATTCAGCGCGCAGTTTTCCCCACCACTCTCAAACGATACCGAACCTGAAGCTCTACCAGGTAAAAGCGCTACGCTACCCGGTTCCTTAAAGTGGCGAGACGCAAGACCCTAGCCTTGCGCACTAGCGGCCAGTCTTTTTTATCCATCGCGGCTTGCTCAAAATATGCTATATAAAATAAGCCTCTGAGAAAGGGAAGCCATGGCCGAGCAAAAAGATGATGATCTATCGGGCACGTCCAACGCAACGGATACCGGGCCCTCAGTCGGCACGGAGACAGCCGAGATGAGCAACCGCCCCCTAAGCGCAGGTGAAATTGCCTTGTGCATGCCTATTTTCAAGAACTCGATCGACTACGCCCGCGTTAAGGTTCATCACAGCCAATATTGGTGGTTTTTCGGCCTGCAGGATAAAAACACTGCGGTCACACCGAATGGCGAAATCTTTCTCCCGTCACCAATTTTCGAGGAAGATTTTTCCCAACTTGCTGGCAGCGATCAAATGTTATTCATTCACGAAATGGTGCATGTCTGGCAATACCAGCTAGGTTATGGGGTGAAGGCACGCAGAATTCAATTTTGGAATCCCCTTCCCTACAATTACGCCCTCGATCCTGCAAACAGCCTGGCCGACTTCAATATGGAAGCGCAGGGAAATTTGATCGCTGATTATTTCTCCCTGGCCGTTTTGGTGACACCGGAACTCGTGCATGAGCCAGCCTATTCAGGCAATTTGCCGCTTTATCAGCAGGTATTGCAGGGGTTTTTGGCCAACCCTGGCGACAAAAATCTTTTGCCGCGTCCCGATTTGTGAGCTTAGGTTTCCGCTTCAACTGATTTTCCACAAAGGTGATACAACATCCAATGCTGAATACCTCTTGCGCTCGTGTTATTTGGGTAGGCTTGTTCCTCGCCTTGCCCAATGTCAGCGAGGCGGCGTATCGCGTCGGGGGCGCGCAAGTGCGGATGGTGGATGACAAGCCGTGCTTTGCCTTAGCTGAGCAGGAACAAGCAAACGAGGCACCCATCGAAGTGCGCAGTCTAATTCTCTATGACAAGCGCTCGCGCCCCCCTAAAAAGATATGGTCCCTACGTTCCTCGGTAAACCCGCCCTTGCAGATCAACCCGGACCAATGCCTTGTTTACGGCCTCGTTCCAGAAGGCATGATCGAGAGCGGGAAAGCCATACCGCTTGAACCCGGCGTGATTTATAGCGTGTATGTCAGCATTCGCCCCAAGAACCCGCGCTCGCCTACCCAAGGCTATGCACGATCCTTTTGCTTGAAAGGCGATTCAGACAAACAGTTGGAGATCAAAGAGATCAGATGGGACAACACCAACAAACGTTGGCGCTATGATGTGTGCGAAGAAACCCCCGCCGCGTTAAGCGGCGGGGTGCAACTCAACATGCAAAAGTCAGCGCAATAGCGTTTATGGCGTGCATGTCAGGCACGGAGCACCAACACTTTTCACCGCGCAGCAGCGATCTCCGGCGCCACAGGTATCGGTTGATTTCTTACAACCGACGGGACAGGCCTCAGGGACACACTTAGGCCCGCTCGGCTGAGTGGCGCAACCCAAAACAAACAAGGACAGGCAAACTACGCAGACCAGTCTTAGCCATTTCATCCAGATCATTTTACTTCCTCCTTTTCGTGGTTTATAAAAGTACTGCTTCGGACACACACTAAAAATTCAGCAAGAGCTTCCCGTACACATAACGCGCCGATGCGAAACGAGGGGCAAGCGGGTCCATTTCCAAGTATTGTGAATTGCGCCGATCGCCCAAGTTCAAGCCGCCCAGCGTTATCTTGCCGCGCTTGCCAGGGAGCTGATAACTCAATGCCGCATCCCACACCCAAAAGCTGTCGCTGAATGGCTGCGCATACAATTCAAAGGTGTTGAAATCATTAAGCTGGTAAGTCCCGTGATCTCGTATCTTGGTGGCCGCGAGATCAAACTCAAAGCCGCTGGCTTGAAACAATTTCGCGCCGATACGTAAATGGCGTGGCGTGTAGTCGCTGATTTGTTCCGCGCCTGTATCATTCGCCGGCCGCAAATATGAGGTGCGATCGTGGCTTAGCGACAAAGCGCCCTCCCAGCCTGGCAAGGACTCTTTCAGCAGCGCACTGGGGATAGCCCAATTGGCATAAGCGCGTGTCTGGCGCTCATGCCACCAAGTGTAGCTTGGGGTAGCAGATTCAGAAGGGTCACCAATCTCGCGCCGAGAGGTTTCTATTCCCCAGGAAACCCCCTGCGCTAGGCGCTGATCCCAGGCCACGCCACGCCGTACTGTACGCCTGGAGAAACGATCGTCATAAAATTGATTAAATCCAGCCACCTGGGCCGGTTCGAGCGTAGCGCCGGACGCCTGAAAGCGGTTCACGCCGCGAATTGAGGCCAGCCGCAACGTCCCCCCCGGAATCAGCTCCCAACGCAAGCCGAACTTGGGGCTCGTCAATCGCTGGTTGAGGCCAGACTTATTCTGTTGCCGCTCACGGGCTAGCCCCAATTCAAGATTGAGCCCCGACAATGGTGTCCAACGAGCATAGCCATAATGCGCACGTGCTGTGCTTAGGGAAACCTCGTTAGTCATCAAACCCAAGTCCGGCGCATCATAATCATTGTCCTCCTCGGCTCGGACATAAGCTTGGCCGATTAGAAAATCAAAGGTAGCGACGTGATATCGGTATTGCATTTCCGGTGCATACACGCGATCACGCACAGACCTCCGTGCGGGTGCATAGGGCGGATTGTAGGGCGTCACCAAATCATCGATGGTGTATTTGGCATAGTCGGCCGCGTGGACGAACAGCAGCTCTTGCGAATCGCTTATGCGCTGGTGCAGCCCAAACCGCCACGTGACCTGATGCTGATCTATCTTCCTTGGCGTGTAGTTGAATGGGTCCGCCGGGTTCAGTATCGACAAACGGTCTGAGTCATATTCACGTCCCTCGAGATGCACGCGTGTGGCCGGGGAAATATCTGCCTGCAGCACCCCGCGCCAGACGGTGTTATCTAGCCGTAGAAATTCGCCGAAACCTTCGGTGCGAAAATGCAAGTGACTCAACGACCAGCCG
>JAUXTZ010000219.1 GCA_030681095.1 Burkholderiales bacterium | reverse complement strand
AACTTTCCTCGGCCTGGTCGGCTTGATCGACCCGCCGCGGCCGGAGGCGGCGAAGGCGGTGGCCTTGTGCCGCACTGCGGGCATCACGCCGGTCATGATCACCGGCGATCACCCGGCCACCGCGCGCGCCATCGCGCAGCGTCTCGGCATCATCGGCGAAGAGGGTGAAGTGCTCACCGGCCAGCAATTGAATCAACTATCGCTGGCCGAGTTCGAGCAGCACGTGGAGCGGGTACGGGTGTATGCGCGCGTCGCACCCGAGCAGAAAATAAAAATCATTAAAGCGCTGCAAGACAAAGGCGAGTTCGTGGCGATGACCGGCGACGGCGTGAACGATGCACCGGCCCTGAAGCGCGCCGATATCGGCGTGGCCATGGGTAAGGGCGGCACCGATGTGGCGCGCGAAGCCGCGCATATGATCCTGCTCGACGACAATTTCGCTACCATCGTTTCCGCCGTGCGCGAAGGCCGGCGCATCTTCGACAATATCCGCAAGTTCGTGAAATACACCATGACCAGTAACGCCGGCGAAGTGTGGACGCTGTTCCTGGCGCCGTTCATGGGCTTGCCGATTCCGCTGCTGCCGATCCACATCTTGTGGATCAACCTCGTCACCGACGGCCTGCCGGGGCTGGCGCTGGCGGCGGAACCGGAAGAGCGCGGCATCATGCAACGCCCGCCGCGTCCGCCGCAAGAGAGCATCTTCGCCCACGGCAATTGGCAGCACATGATCTGGGTGGGCTTGCTGATGGGCGCGGTGTGCGTGCTGACCCAAGCCTGGGCCTACCACACCGGCTCCGCACATTGGCAGAGCATGGTGTTCACCGTACTCACGCTGTCGCAAATGGGGCACGTTCTGGCGATTCGTTCCGAACGCGACTCGCTGTTCACGCAAGGGCTGTTCAGCAACAAGCTTTTACTCCTCGCCATCGCCGTTACCTTCGCCCTGCAAATGGCGGTGCTGTATGTGCCGGCGCTCAACCCGATCTTTAAGACCGAGCCCTTGACCTTGGCCGAGCTGGGTTTATGCCTGGCGCTTTCCAGTGTGGTATTTTTCGCAGTGGAAATCGAAAAGGCGCTGGTGCGCGCGGGTCGCCTCTATCGCACCCCGGCGTAACGGCGGTTGTAGCTAGCCTTTGCGTGCGTTAAGCTGGATGTGATCGCCTGGTCTTGCGATGTATGTGGAAGCAAGCACACAGCATGAACCGATTCATTCCCACACAATACGACTGATAAGCTGGTAGACCATGGCGCTTCACGATTTCTTTCTCTATCTTGCCGTCATTCTGATCAGTGCGCGCGTGGCGTCCGAGGTGGCGAGCCATCTCGGCATCCCTGCCGTCATTGGCGAGTTGCTCGCCGGTTTGGTGCTGGGCCCATCTGTGTTGGGCTGGGTGTCGCCGGATCAAACCATGAAGCTGCTGGCCGAGATCGGCATCATTTTATTGTTGTTTGAAGTGGGCATGGATACCGACGTGTTTCGTCTCGCCAAGACCGGCGCCAAACCTTATGTGGTGGCGGCAGTCGGTTTTTTTCTCCCAGCCGTGGCGGGTTTCGCGGTGGCGTATTGGGTATTCCATCTACCGCTGCTGGCCAGCCTGTTCATCGGCGGCACGCTCACCGCCACCAGCATTGGCATCACCGTGCGCGTGCTCACCGATCTGAAACGACGCAGTTCCGATGAAGCGCAGATCATCATTGGCGCCGCCGTGCTCGACGATATCCTGGGCGTATTGGCGCTGGCCTTTCTGTATCAGTTCGCCGTGTCGGGCGAAATCAGCGCGGCTTCGACGGCACGGGTGGGCTTATTCATCCTGCTGTTCATGGTGCTGGCGCCGCTCGCCGCCAAGCTCATGGGCGCAATCATCGATCACTTCGATCGCCGCGCCGAATCCCCCGGCCTGCTGTTGACCATGGTGCTGAGCCTGATTCTGCTGTTCAGCTACCTCGCGCACCTGGTGGGCGCGCCGGAAATCATGGGCGGTTTCGCCGCCGGCATCGCCATGGGCCAGCGCTTCCGCGTCACCATTTCGCAGCGGCTGAAACTGCCGTTCACACGCACGCTCAACCGGCTGTTTTCCGCCAGTCCGGAACTGACCCACCGGCTGGAAGGGCAAATGCGACCGCTGATTCATACTTTCTCGCCGATGTTTTTCGTGATGGTCGGCGTGTCGCTCAATCTCAACACGGTGGACTGGTCCGCGCCTTTCGTGTGGCAATTGGCCGGCCTGCTCATGATCGTGGCCATCGTCGGCAAATGGTTGGCGGGCTTTGCGATCCGCGAACCGCGTTTTGTGCAAACCGTGATCGGCCTGTCGATGATTCCGCGCGGCGAAGTGGGGCTGATCTTCGCGCAACTCGGTTTCGCCAATGCCATCCTGAATGCCGAGCTGTACGCGGCCCTGCTGATTGTGATTTCGCTCACGACGCTGCTTCCCCCCTTCGGCTTGAAGTGGGTTTACCGGCGTTGGCACCAGCCCATCGCTCAAGCGGACTAGCGTTCGCCAGCTTCTCCGTTCGGCAATCCTGCGCAGGCGGTCAAGAGGCACACTGCATCGCACATAAAAGCACCTATACTTAATTTTAGGAATGCTCCCCATGATGCGATTGCCGCTCTTCCTCCTTGCCCTGTTGTGCGCCGCGCCGGCCCACGTTCAGGCTCAAACCCAAACCGTGCATGTGCTGACGGTGCAGGGCGCTATCGGCCCGGCCAGCGCCGATTACGTGGTGCGCGGGTTGAACAAGGCGGACGAACAAAACGCCCGCCTGGTGGTGATCGAAATGGACACGCCGGGTGGCTTGGACACCGCCATGCGCGGCATCATCAAGGCCATCTTGGCATCCAAAGTGCCGGTGGCGACCTATGTCTCGCCCAAGGGCGCGCGGGCCGCCAGCGCCGGCACCTATATCCTGTACGCCAGCCATATCGCCGCCATGGCGCCGGCCACCAATCTGGGGGCGGCGACGCCAATTGAATTGATGCCGGGCGGTGAGCCGCCGGGTCCGGGGCAAAAGCCCGCGCAGGAGCAAGACAAGGCGCGATCGCCCGCCACCGACAAGGATGCGCCTTCGCCGGACGCCAAGACACGCAAGGCTGTGCATGATGCCGCCGCCTATATCCGCAGCCTGGCCGAATTGCGCGGGCGCAATGCAGAATGGGCGGAGCGCGCGGTGCGCGAGGCGGTCAGCCTGTCCGCCCAAGAAGCATTGCAACTCAAGGTTATCGACGTGGTGGCGGAGGACGTGGCTGATCTGCTGCGGCAAATTCACGGACGCAAGGTGAAAGTGGCTGGCCTCGACTTGACATTGGATAGCGCTGGCCTGACTCAGGTGCGCACCGAACCAGATTGGCGCAGCCGCCTGCTGGCGGTCATCGGCGACCCCAGCATCGCCTACATCCTGCTGCTGCTGGGTATCTACGGCCTGCTGTATGAGTTCTCCAATCCCGGTATTTTCGTACCGGGCGTGATCGGCGCCATTTGCCTATTGCTGGCGCTGTTTGCGCTGCAACTCATGCCCATCAGCTATGTCGGTCTGGCGCTCATCATCTTGGGCATCGCCCTCATCGTGGGCGAGGTTTTCGTGCCCAGTTTCGGTATTCTGGGGCTGGGCGGCATTGCCGCTTTCATCGTCGGTTCGGTGATGTTGATCGACACCGATCTGCCTGGCTATGGCATTTCCTGGTCGCTGATTTTGCCACTGGCGCTGGTGAGCGGTTTGTTTACCTTCTTCGTCGCCGACATGGCGCTGCGCGCCCGGCGGCGCCCCGTGACCACCGGCGCGGAAGAGATGCTGGGGGCAGCAGGCGAGATTCTGGAGGATATCCAGACCGAAGGCTGGGCGCGGGTGCATGGGGAGTTGTGGCGGGTGCATAGCCGCACGCCACTGGCGCGCGGCACGCAGGTCAAGGTGTCGGCGCGGCACGACCTGACGCTGGAGGTTGAACCGTTTAACAAGCAAGGAGAACGATCATGATCGAATTCGGCTGGGTGGGTACGTTATTCCTGGTGTTGATGTTGGCCGCATCCAGCTTGCGCATCCTGCGCGAGTACGAGCGCAGCGTGGTGTTTATGCTGGGGCGTTTCTGGAAAGTGAAGGGGCCGGGGCTGATCATCCTGCTTCCCGGCATTCAGCAAATGGTGCGGGTGGATCTGCGCATCATCGTCATGGATGTGCCGAGCCAGGACGTCATCTCGCGCGACAATGTCTCGGTGAAAGTGAACGCGGTGATCTATTTCCGCGTGCTGGATCCGGCCAAGGCTATTTTGCAGGTGGAGGATTACATGAACGCCACCAGCCAGCTCGCGCAAACCACGCTGCGCTCGGTGCTGGGCAAGCACGAACTGGACGACATGCTGGCCGAGCGCGAGCGCCTGAACATGGATATCCAGCAAGCCTTGGACGCTCAGACCGACACCTGGGGCATCAAGGTGTCCAATGTGGAGATCAAGCATGTGGACATCGACGAATCCATGGTGCGGGCGATTGCGAAACAGGCGGAGGCGGAGCGCGAACGGCGTGCTAAGGTGATCCACGCCGAAGGCGAATTCCAAGCCTCGGAGAAACTGCTGGCGGCGGCCGAAGTGCTCGCGCGCAAACCCCAGGCCATGCAGTTGCGCTACCTGCAGACGCTCACCAGCATCGCCGGCGACAAGAGTTCCACCATCGTGTTTCCTGTGCCGGGAGAGTTCATGGAAGCGCTGGTGCGGCACAAGCCGGAAGGCCGCTAATGATCGATCTGGAGAACGCTCGCAGTAACAATCGTGCATTCTGTCGTTAAGTGAACGACGTTTTGGGGATATTGAACCGGGAAAGAAATGTTTTAACTTTATGAATTATTGACGTTCTCGTTTGCTAACCCATACTCAAATCACCGATGACAAAATCAGCCAATCCCGCTCCCGTCCATCGCTTGTCACTACAAGTGCGTGAGATCGCGCAGTTGTTTAACTCGATGGACCCGACGCCGTTCCTGAACAAAGACCTTGATCCGGAAGCAGAGACCTTCATCGAAACATGGGCGTCGGGATTTGCACCGGGGAGTGACTTCCATATAACTATCCACGTTGAACAATGGCCGCTAGATGGCGACCCAAGCGAGATGTTGACCGGAGCGATACACAACCACTTCTCCTACAAAGCCGTGCGTAAGCGCAGCGCCTTGAAACATTTTCTGCGGCAAGGCCGTATGAGCATGGTCATCGGTATTGTCTTTGTCACACTGTGCCTGCTTGCGGCCGATGGTATTGGAAAGCTTGATATCCAAACAGTTCACCATACCATAGCGCGCGAAAGTCTTACGATCGTCGGTTGGGTTGCCATGTGGCGCCCAATACAGGTTTTTCTTTACGACTGGTGGCCGCTCCAGCGACAGATTCGCCTTTACAAAGCGCTGGGAAATGCCCATGTCCGGGTGATTCAAGGCAAATGACGGCCAGCTACTTATTTGTACGTCGGCTTGAATCCAGTTGATACCAATGCTGGCATTCGTATTGGTTAAAAATAGGCAAGTAAACGAGAGGTTGCATGCTTAAAATCCTGCTGCCGGTGGATGGATCGGAAAACTCTGACCGCGCGGCGCGCCATCTGATTGGCTTAGCCGGGCACTGCGGGGCGATGGACATCCACGTGGTGAACGTACAGCCGCCGTTCCTGTATATCGAAGTCCTGCTGAAACCCCGGCAGGAGGTGATCGATGCCTGGACTCACAAGGCGGGCAAGGACGCCGCCCGTTCCGCCTGCGCCCTGCTCGACGCGGCGGGCGATCCCTACACGCTGGAACTGGTCGAGGGAGAAATCGCGGAAACCCTGGTTCGGTATGCCGAACGGAAGCAATGCGACGTGATCGTCATGGGTACGCGTGGCATGGGCACGGTCGCCAATCTCGTGCTCGGCTCGATGGCAACCAAGGTGCTCCACCTCGCGAACATGCCGGTAATCCTGGTGAAGTGAACGTTGTTTTTAAGATAAATTTTCTTGGTTTTAAATTGTTTTACCGCCAACAGGAGATATAACCATGTCCCGCATCGCCCACATCGTCGCCGCCACCGATTTTTCCCCCGCCGCCGAGCACGCGGTGCAGCGCGCCGCCTTGATTGCCATGCAGCTAAACGCGAAGTTGCATCTGCTGCATGTGGTGCACCCCTTATCTTTGTACCCTGGGCTGGAATTGGAGCCGGACGCCCTCATGCGGCACGAGCAAACCCTGCGGGAAGCGAGCGGAAACAGGCTCGACGCATTGGTGGCCATGCTGCATGATCACTTCGGCCTGCAACCCCATGCCGCCACGCGCATCGGCCGCGCCCATGCGCAAATTTCATCCTATGCCCAAAGCGTCAGCGCCGACTTGGTGGTGTGCGGTGCGCGTGGCGAGAACACCCTGCTGGATTTGGTGCTCGGTTCCACTGCCTCGCGCCTGCTGCGCATCGCGGATTGTCCGGTGCTGGTGGTTAAAAATAAGGGGATTGCGCCCTATCGCCAAGCGCTGGTCGCCGTGGATTTTTCCCCCAACTCGGCGGACGTGTTCGCCACCGCGCTCGCCATTGCGCCCGGCGCTAGGGTGGAAGCGCTGCATGTGTACGACACGACTATCGAGGAACAGATGCGCCAGGCAGGCCTGGACGAGGCGACCATCACGGATTTCCGCGTGCGCGCCACTGCGGAAATGGAAAGGCGGTTGGACGCCTTGGTGGCGGGACCATCCGGCGATGGTCCCGTCACTCGCCATCGCATGGCGGGCTATCCCGCTGCCGCCATCTGCGAGCGCATTGTTGCGCTACCTGCCGATCTCGTTGTCTTGGGCCGCTATGGCCGGAGCGGGATGCAGGAATTGCTGCTGGGCAGCGTCAGCAAGGATGTGGCCGGCGCGACGGATTGCGACGTCCTGGTCGTGGCGCCGCCCCGCGGGCTACAGGCAGAATCTGGGAAATAACATAAGCAAGCAGCACGCTACCGAAAATATGGAATCCATTTTCCGCCGGAGAATAACCCTGCCTGAATTTGTCATGTCAGCGAGGCAAGCCACATGGTTGTGCTGACTGTTAACGCCGGCAGTTCATCATTGAAGCTGGCGGCTTTCAGGTCCGGCGCAAAGGGTCTGCACGTTTGTGGCGAAGCGCATTATGAAGCCGATGCAACTGACCCAATCGAGCGGCTGAAGGCTTTTATGGAGAAGCACGCGGTTGCGCAACCGCAGTTGGTGGCGCATCGCGTGGTGCATGGCGGCGCGCGCCTGACTTCCTCGCGCAGGATAGATGCCGAGGTTGAGGCTGAGATTGAGCGCATTGCGCCCTTAGCAACCCTGCACAATCCTGCGGCGCTCACTTGGATTCGTGCCTGTCGCTCGTTGCTGGGCGTGGACGTGCCGCAGGTGGCGGTATTCGACACGGCTTTTTATGCGCAACTGCCGGCAGTAGCAACGACCTATGCCTTGCCGCAGGAACTCAGCGCACGCCACGGCTTGCGGCGTTATGGATTCCACGGCTTGGCGCACCAAGCGATGTGCCGACGCTGGCAGGCGCTGCGCCCGGATATCGAGGGCGGCGGCCGTGTGATTTCCTTTCAGCTTGGTGCTGGATGCTCGGTCACGGCCAGCGAGCGCGGCGTGGCGCGCGATACGTCGATGGGCTTCTCGCCGCTGGAGGGTTTGGTGATGGCGACACGCAGCGGCGATGTCGATCCAGGCCTCGTGACTTACTTGCAGCGCATGGAGAAATTGAGCGCCGAAGATGTGGCGCAGTTGCTCAACCATCAATCCGGGCTGCTTGGAGTCTCGGGGCTGAGCGGCGACATGCGCAAGCTGCTCGCTTCGGATGATCCGCGCGCACGCTTGGCGGTCGCGCTCTATTGCTATCGTGCGCGCAAATATCTCGGCGCGTATCTTGCGGTGCTGGGCGGCGCGGACGCGATTCTTTTTGGCGGCGGCGTGGGCGAGAACGCCGCTGCGGTGCGCGCCGGGATACTCGATGGGTTGGGTTGGGCCGGCATTCATCTCGATGCTGCCGCGAACGAATCCACTACGGCCGGTGAAGGGCGCATTAGCATGGTTGATAGCCGCATCCAGGCGTGGGTGATTCCGGTGGATGAGGCGCAGATTCTTGCCCAAGAAGCGCTTGCCGTGATGGCGGCTTAAATCGTGACAGGTATCGCTTATTCGTGCGCTACGCGCATTTTATTTTGGGGCCGGTTATGCCCCGGCGGGGCAGTTCCTTTTTCTTGCTTGTCCAAGCAAAAGGAACCAAAAAGAAAGACACCCCCTGCACCGCTCCCTTCGGGAGTTCCCTGCGTTGCTCGCCATGCCGGGCG
>JAUXTZ010000329.1 GCA_030681095.1 Burkholderiales bacterium | reverse complement strand
CCCCGGAATCTGGTCGTCGCTCAGACGGTAGATCACTTGCAAGCCTTCCTTGCGCGAGACCACCAGCCCCGCGTCGCGCAGCGTTTGCAAATGGTGTGAGGTGTTCGCGGTCGACATGCCGGTCGCGTGCGCCAGCGCTTCTACGCCGCGCTCGCCTTGGGCCAGCGTTTCCATCAATTCCAGCCGGCCGGGGCTGGCCATCGCCTTGGCGACCCGGGCGAAATGTTCATACAGGCGTTTTTTGGGAGAGAGGGGGGTAGGCATACGTCTATTCAAGCAAATGTTTAAATAGTTTGCAAATCCCTTTTGGTCTTTACGGCGGTGCTCGGAAAGGTTAATGTAATAATATCTACGGTTTGTTATAAGAGCTACATAACAATGCATTGGCTATTGCTGGTCATGAGTTTGCCCACGCGCAACGCCACCGCGCGCATGCGTATCTGGCGCGCGCTGAAGCAGGCGGGCTGTGCGGCGCTGCGCGACGGCGTGTATTTGCTGCCGGCGGGCGCAGCGACGCAGCGCGCGTTCGAGGCGCAGGTACAAGAAATTTTGGCGGCGGGCGGCAGCGCGCATTTGCTACCGCTGGAAATGAGCGATGCTGCGCAGAATGAACAGTTTCGCCGCCTGTTCGACCGCGCGGTGGATTATGCCGAGCTGAAGCGGGTGTTGGATGGGTTGCGCGGCAAGGTCAAGCGCGGTGCACCGACGGTTTTGGCGCGCGAGTTGATGCAGGCGCGCAAGGCGTTCGCGGCGGTTGTCGCGGTCGATTATTTTCCCGGCGCGGCGCGCGAGCAGTTGCAAGCCTTGCTGGATGAAATCGCACAGGGCATCGAGGCGCGCTTGAACCCACACGAGCCGCATGCCCCGCATGCGGCCAACGGCAACATCCAACACCTGGACGCGGCTGCCTATCAAGGCCGATTGTGGGCGACGCGCAAGGGATTGTGGGTGGATCGCATGGCAAGCGCTTGGCTGATTCAACGTTTCATCGACACCGAGGCGCGATTCAAATGGTTGGCGAAACCGGCGGATTGCCCCAAGCGCTCGCTCGGCTTCGATTTTGATGGCGCGGCCTTTACTCACGTCGGCCAGCGCGTGACGTTCGAAGTACTCGCCGCGAGTTTCGGGCTGGAAGAAGATGCGGCGCTGATGCGTATCGGCGCCATCGTGCATTACCTCGATGTGGGCGGCGTGATGCCGCCCGAAGCGGCGGGACTGGAAGCAGTGTTGAAAGGGCTGCGCGAGACGTCGAAGAACGACGATGCGCTGCTGGTGGCGGCGGCGGCGGTGTTAGATGGGCTGTATGTGGCGTTTCGGAAAAGCGAAATATTGGCCACGAATTAACACGAATTTTCACGAATTAAGACCAAGCTAAACCAATTTTTTGCAACTAGGTTTTGTTTTTAATTCGTGAAAATTCGTGTTAATTCGTGGCTAAAGTATTTTAAGTTTTTTAGTGGAGAAAAACATGACAACAGAAAAACTTGCCCCCCCCACGCCAGTCACCCTGGGCGAGGCATTCAAATATTGGCTCAAGCTCGGCTTCATCAGCTTCGGCGGCCCAGCCGGGCAGATAGCCATGATGCATCAGGAGTTGGTGGAAAAGCGCCGCTGGATTTCCGAGCATCGATATTTGCACGCACTCAATTACTGCATGCTGCTGCCGGGGCCGGAGGCGATTCAGTTGGCGATTTATATTGCGTGGCTGATGCACGGCGTGCGCGGCGCGGTGGTGGCGGGCGTGCTGTTTTTCCTGCCGTCGTTTGTGTTGTTGTCGACACTGGCCGGCATCTATCTCGCGTTTGGTGATGTGCCGCTGGTACAGGGTATCTTCTATGGCATCAAGCCCGCGGTGGTCGCGGTGGTGCTGTTCGCGGGCTGGCGCATTGGCTCGCGTGCGCTGAAGAATGAAGTGCTATGGACCCTGGCGGCGCTGGCCTTCGTCGGTATTTTCTTCTTCAAGATCGATTTCCCTTGGATCGTGCTGGCTGCCGGTATTCTTGGCGCGATCGGCGGCAAGTTTTGGCCCGCTAAATTCAAGGGCGGCGGCGGGCATGGCGCAAGCAACAAGGAGTATGGCCCAGCGCTCATCGACGATGACACGCCAACCCCGGCGCATGCCAAATTTTCCTGGGGCAAGTTGGCCCTGAAACTGGTCGCTTTCGTGGGTGTCTGGCTGGCGGCGATGTTCGCCATCAGCGGCAGCCAAACGCTCACTGATATGGGTGAGTTTTTCTCCAAGGCAGCCTTCCTCACCATTGGCGGCGCTTATGCCGTGCTGCCTTATGTGTATCAAGGCGGTGTCGAGCACTACACTTGGCTGACCGGGCCACAGATGATGGATGGTCTGGCGCTGGGCGAGACGACGCCGGGGCCGTTGATCATGGTGGTGACTTGGGTCGGTTATTTGGGCGGCGTTGCCAAGGGCGTGTTCAGTAATCCAATTGCCGCTGGCGTGGCCGGTGCGGCGGCGGCGACTTTCTTCACCTTTCTGCCATCGTTCCTGTTCATTCTCGCTGGCGGCCCTTTAGTCGAAGCGACCCGCGATGAAATCAAATTCACCGCGCCGCTGACCGGCATCACCGCAGCCGTGGTCGGGGTCATTCTCAACTTGGCCGTGTTCTTTGCGTGGCACACCTTCTGGCCCCAAGGCACGGCGGCGACGCCATTCGCCGGCACCTTCGATTGGTTTCCGGTGGTCATCGCCATCGCATCATTCGTAGCACTTTGGAAATACAAGGTGGACATCATGAAGGTGATCGGCGTTTGTGCGCTGGTGGGTTTAGCGTATGCCTTCTTCAAACCCATGTTGGCGTGATTAGCGAGCATCGATTTAACAATGGAGAGAACAATGGAACGCACAATCAAACCGCAAGACCTGAAATCAAACTTGAATAGCGTTACCCTTATTGATGTGCGACGCAAATCCGATCTCGACGCGGACACGTCGAAACTGCCGGGCGCAACTTGGCATGACCCGGAGCAAATCGAAACCTGGAGCGAGCAATTGCCCCAGGACAAAGAGGTCGTGCTGTATTGCGTGCGTGGTGGCTCGGTGAGCAATTCGGTGCTGGACAATTTGCGTGGCAAGGGTATCAATGCGCGCTTCATCGAAGGCGGCATCGTTGCTTGGAAAGAAGCCGGCGGCGAAGTGGTCACGAAATGAAGTGGGTCACGCGCGAGCGCCCCAAGATCGATCGTATCGCTTGCCCGTGGTTGATCGCGCGCTTTATCGATAAAGCGCCGGAGTTTTTGTATGTGCCGACCGATCAAGTGTTGACAGTGGCAGCGAACACCGGCGCGGTGCCCTATGATGTCGCCGGTGTAGAGATGACGCATGTGGGCGAGTTGTGCAGCTTCGATGCCTTCTTGAAAAAATATGCGCTCACCGACCCGGCGCTACAACACGTGGCCGAGATCGTGCGCGCGGCGGATACAGGCAAGCCTGATTCCTCTCCGCAAGCCCACGGCTTGCTGGCAATTTCCTTGGGGCTATCGAAGAATTTTAGCGATGACCACGAAATGCTCGCACAGGGCATGGTGATGTATGACGCGCTGTAT
>JAUXTZ010000326.1 GCA_030681095.1 Burkholderiales bacterium | reverse complement strand
GAAATCGTGCGCATTGAAAAGCCGGTGGGCGTGATCGTGCAATTCGGCGGCCAGACCCCGCTCAAGCTGGCGCGTGACCTGGAAGCGAACGGTGTGCCCATCATCGGCACCACGCCGGACGCGATTGACTGCGCGGAAGACCGCGAGCGCTTCCAAAAATTACTGCAAGATCTAAAGCTGTTGCAGCCGCCTAACCGTACTGCGCGCTCAAGCGAACAAGCGCTGAAGCTGGCCGAGGAAATCGGTTACCCGTTGGTCGTGCGGCCGTCTTATGTGTTGGGCGGACGCGCGATGGAAATCGTGCATGAGAAAGCCGATCTCGAACGCTATATGCGCGAGGCGGTCAAAGTGTCGAACAAGTCGCCGGTCCTGCTGGATCGTTTCTTGAACGACGCGATTGAAGTCGATGTGGATGCGATCTGCGATGGCACAGACGTGCTGATCGGCGGCATCATGGAACACATTGAAGAAGCCGGCGTGCATTCCGGTGACTCTGCTTGCTCGTTGCCGCCGTTCAGCCTGAGCCAAAAGCTGCAAACCGAATTGCGCGCGCAGACGGTGCAACTCGCCCACGCGCTAAATGTCGTGGGGCTGATGAATATCCAGTTCGCGATCCAAGGCGAGACCGTGTATGTATTGGAAGTTAATCCGCGCGCGTCGCGCACCGTGCCCTTTGTCTCCAAGGCATGTGGCTTGCCGCTGGCGAAGATTTCCGCGCGTTGCATGGCGGGCAAGACCCTCAAGCAACAAGGCGTCGAGCATGAGGTGATTCCACCCTATTTCTCAGTGAAAGAAGCAGTGTTTCCTTTCATCAAATTCCCTGGGGTGGATCCGATCCTCGGCCCGGAAATGAAATCTACCGGCGAAGTGATGGGCGTGGCTTATTCCTTTGGCGAGGCTTTCCTCAAGTCGCAAATCGCGGCCGGGGTGAAGTTGCCAAAATCGGGCAAGGTGTTCATCAGCGTCAAGCCACTGGATAAGCCGCGCGTGGTGGAAGTGGCCCGCGCGCTACTGGAGTTGGGCTTTACCTTATGTGCCACACGTGGCACGGCGAATCTCATGGTCGCCGAAGGCTTGCCGGTGCAGATCGTCAACAAAGTACCGGAAGGCCGGCCGCATATCGTGGATATGATCAAGAGCAAGGAAATTGCACTCATCATCAACACGGTGGAAGACAAGCGCGCGATCCAAGATTCATTTGCGATTCGCGCGGCGGCTGAACAGTTTCGCGTGACTTATTACACCACCTTAGCGGGCGCACGCGCGGCGGTGACCGGCATGCGCCACATGAATGAAATTAACGTCTTTGATTTACAGGGTTTGCACGCGAGCCTGTTGGCTACCGGCAAGTAACCTCCGAAGGAGTAAAGTATGAGCAAAGTTCCCTTGACCGTAAACGGCGCGGAAAAATTACGCATCGAGTTGCATAACCTTAAAACCGTGGAGCGTCCTAATGTGATCGCGGCCATCGCCGAAGCGCGCGCCCATGGCGATTTGTCGGAAAATGCGGAATACGATGCGGCGAAAGAGCGCCAGAGTTTCGTCGAAGGCCGTATTGTGGAGTTGGAGTTCAAGTTATCCAACGCGCAAATCATCGACCCAAAACTATTGGATGCGGAAGGTAATGTGGTGTTCGGCGCGACGGTGGATTTGGAAGACGGGGCATCCGGACAGAAAGTGACGTATCAAATCGTCGGCGATGACGAAGCCGATCTCAAGGTGGGCAAGATATCCATCAGTTCGCCTATCGCCCGCGCCATGATCGGCAAATACCCCGGTGACGTGGCCGAAGTGCAAGCGCCCGGCGGCGTGCGCGAATATGAAATCCTGGATGTGCGCTATATCTAGGGATGAAAAACCTCTCCTCGCATCTCTTCGCTATCGCCATCGTGCTCTGGGTCGGCAGCCTGTGGGCGATTGGCCTCATCGCCGCCCCTACCTTGTTCTCGGTGTTGAAAGACAATACGCAATTGGCGGGCATGCTCGCCGGCAAGATGTTTACGCTGACGGCCTATATCGGCATGGCCTGCGGGTTTTTTGTGTTGATCTATCGCTTGGCGGTGGAGGGAACCGGCGCATTCAAACAATGGCTGTTCTGGATTGCCTTGGCGATGTTGGCGCTGACCCTGGTCGGTCATTTCGGCGTGCAGCCAATTATTCAGAGTTTGAAAGTCCAAGGTGGCACGGCGGAAGTGATGGAAAGCGTGGTTGCGAATCGCTTCGCACGCTGGCACGGTATCGCCAGCATTTTGTATGTCATTCAAAGTCTTTTGGGTTTGATGCTGGTAATAAAACAACGGTAGGGGCGAGGCATGCCTCGCCCGCACTCATTTCGGTAAAGAAAATTTCGGATTCTCGCCCGGCTTGTACACCACCAGCGTCTTGCCGATATGCTGCACCGAGGCGGCTTTCAGCGTTTCGCAAATCGTTTTCAGCATTTCTTCCCGTTCGCCGCGCTCATCGTTCATCACCTTGATTTTGATGAGTTCATGCGCTTTGAGCGCAGTGCCGATTTCCTTCAGCACCGCCGTGCTCAGGCCGGCGTCGCCGATCATCACAACCGGGTTAAGATGATGGGCTTGGGCGCGCAGGAAACGCAGTTGGGCGGGGTTCAAATTTTTCATGGCGGCAGTGTAACCTAGAAATGGTCATTGGACGGGGTGGAGTGTGCGGTTTTTGGCGCGCAGGGCAAGGCGCGAGGACGCGGGAATGGTTGTTCCATTCCAAGGAGTTGCAACGCTGCCATGTGTGCCAAAAATTGTGCAATCCACCACGTAGCGGTCTCTCCCAAGGTGAGAATGCATGAATCATCAAAGACATTATTTTAGTCATTTCACTATGAACATTACGGAGCGGTCAATGGCCATTTCTAGGTTGCATCGATGAAACGCACTAAAACCAGCAAAGCCTGGATGCAGCAGCATGTGAATGATCCTTATGTGCAGCAGGCGAAGCACTTGGGCTATCGCGCGCGCTCGGCTTTCAAGCTGTTGGAGATCGACGCCAAGGACCATTTGCTCAAGCCGGGCATGCTGGTGGTGGATCTGGGCGCCACGCCGGGCGGGTGGTCGCAGATCGCGGCGCAGAAGGTGGGCGAGCGCGGGCGGGTGATCGCGCTGGATCTGTTGGAAATGGTCGGCTTGCCGGGGGTGAGCTTCATCCAGGGTGATTTTACCGAGGACGCGACCTTGGCGACGCTGGTCGACAAGCTCGCCGGCCAGCAGGTGGACCTTGTGATTTCGGATATGGCCCCCAATATCAGTGGCATTGTCCTGGCAGATCAAGCGCGGGGCTTTTATCTGGCTGAATTGGCGCTGGATTTTGCCGTTAAGCATTTGAAACCAGGCGGGGCGTTTCTAGTCAAAGCTTTTCAGGGCGGCGACTTCGATGCTTATTTGAAGATTCTACGCACGCGCTTCAAACACGTAAGCATACGCAAGCCGGAAGCCTCGCGCAGCAAGAGCAGTGAAGTCTATCTGGTGGGTAAAGACCTTAAGTGATCAGGGTTTTCCCTGCCGGAAGAAATAAGGTTAGAATGATTTCAACCCGTTTACCAAGCTGTTTAAATCACTAGGGAATTACCTTGAATAACGCCTTCAAAACTATCGCCATCTGGCTCGTTATCGGGCTGGTGCTCATGAGCCTGTTTTCTCAATTCACCGGTAAGCGCACTGCGACGGCGTCGGTGGATTTCTCCGCATTCATGCAGGAGGTGAAAGGTAAGCGGATCGCCGAGGTGCAGATCGACGGTAACACCGTGCGCGGCAAGCGCCAGGATGGCAGCCGCTTCGTCACCTATGCGCCGAACTACATCTGGCTGGTGGATGACCTGCTGAAGAACGGTGTGCGCATCGAGGCCAAAGCGCCCGAAGAGCAATCGCTGCTTACCAATATCTTCATTTCCTGGTTCCCCATGCTGCTCTTGATCGGTGTGTGGATTTTCTTCATGCGCCAGATGCAGGGTGGCGGGCGCGGCGGTGCGTTTTCTTTCGGCAAGAGTAAGGCGCGCATGTTGGACGAATCGGCGAACACCGTGACCTTCGCCGATGTGGCGGGCTGCGACGAAGCGAAAGAAGAAGTCAGCGAATTGGTCGAATTCCTGCGCGACCCGAGTAAATTTCAAAAACTCGGCGGGCGCATTCCGCGCGGCGTGTTGATGGTGGGCAATCCCGGTACCGGTAAGACCCTGCTGGCGCGCGCCATCGCGGGCGAAGCCAACGTGCCGTTCTTCTCGATTTCCGGTTCCGATTTCGTCGAAATGTTCGTCGGCGTGGGTGCTGCGCGCGTGCGCGATATGTTCGAGCAAGCGAAGAAAAGCTCGCCTTGCATCATCTTCATCGACGAGATCGACGCCGTGGGCCGCCAGCGCGGGGCGGGCCTGGGCGGCGGCAATGACGAGCGTGAACAGACCTTGAATCAATTATTGGTGGAAATGGACGGCTTCGAAGCCACCGTCGGCGTGATCGTGATTGCCGCTACCAACCGCCCCGATGTGTTGGATCCCGCGTTGCTGCGCCCCGGCCGCTTCGATCGCCAAGGGGTGGTGCCGCTGCCGGATATCCGCGGTCGCGAGCAAATTCTGATGGTGCACATGCGCAAAGTGCCGATCTCCCCCGATGTGCGCGCCGACATTCTGGCGCGCGGTACGCCCGGCATGTCCGGCGCCGATCTCGCCAATCTGGTGAACGAAGCCGCGCTATTCGCGGCGCGCGGCAACAAGCGCCTGGTGGATATGGACGATTTCGAGCGCGCCAAGGACAAGATCATCATGGGCGCCGAGCGCCGCTCGATCGTGATGCCGGAGCACGAGCGCCGCAACACCGCTTACCATGAGTCGGGTCATGCCGTGGTGGCGCGGCTCCTGCCCAAGACCGATCCGGTGCACAAAGTCACCATCATTCCGCGCGGCCGCGCCCTGGGCGTGACCATGCAATTGCCGATCGAAGATCGCTACAGCTTGGACCGCGAAGGCATTCTGCAGAATATCTCGGTGCTATTCGGTGGCCGCATTGCCGAAGAGATTTTCATGAATCAGATGACCACCGGCGCTTCAAACGATTTCGAGCGTGCGACCGAGATGGCGCGGCGCATGGTCACGCAGTGGGGCATGTCCGATGCGCTGGGCACGATGGTGTATGGCGATAACGACGGGGAAGTGTTCCTGGGCCGCTCCATCACCACCCACAAGAATGTGTCGGAAGCGACCATGTTGAAGGTGGATATGGAAATCCGCCGCATCATTGACGAGCAATATGGATTGGCCCGGCGCTTGATCGAAGAGAATCGCGATAAGGTCGAAACCATGGCGAAGGCGCTGCTCGAGTGGGAAACCATCGACGCTGATCAGGTGAATGACATCATGGAAGGCCGCGCCCCGCGCCCGCCAAAACCGACCCCAGCGCCGATCCCGCCTTCGACCGACAACAACACACCGAGCGCACCCGCGCCGAATACTTCCAAACCAGCGGAAGAAGCCTGAGTTTTGTGAGACGTAAGGGGTAAGACGCGAGGTAGAACCCTCGCCCCCTCTACGCCTCACGCCTCACTCCCCACATGCTCCATTGCGGCCGCTTCACTTTCTCGCTCTCTCGCCCATTGATCATGGGCATCGTCAACGTCACGCCCGATTCGTTCTCCGATGGCGGCCAGTATTATTCGCCGCAACAGGCCATCGAGCACGGTTTTACTTTGGTCGAAGCGGGGGCGGATATGCTCGATATCGGTGGCGAATCCACGCGCCCGGGTGCTACGCCGGTGTCGGAAAAAGATGAGCTTGCGCGTGTCTTGCCCGTGTTGGAAGGTTTGCGCGAGTGCCGCGCGGCGCTGTCTATCGATACGCAAAAACCCGCCGTGATGCGCGCTGTGCTGGCTGCGGGCGCGGATATGGTGAACGATGTCAATGCCCTGCAAACCCCCGGCGCGCTGGCCGCGGTGGCGCAATCCAATGCGGCGGTGTGCCTGATGCATAAGCAAGGTGATCCGCAGACGATGCAGCAATTGTCCCTGTATCACGACGTGGTGGAAGAAGTGAAGGCATTCCTGCAAGCCAGGGTGGAGGCGGCGATTGAGGCTGGCATCACGCCTAACCGAATTGTCATCGACCCTGGGTTTGGCTTTGGTAAGAATCTTGAGCATAATGTCGCGCTGTTTCGAGGGTTGCCGAGCTTTAAGGATATGGAGGTGCCGCTGTTGGCGGGACTGTCACGCAAATCGATGCTCGGCAAAATTGCGCATCTGGAAGTCAATGAACGGATTCACGCCAGTATCGCTGCGGCGCTGCTGGCGGTGATGAAAGGCGCAAAAATCGTGCGTGTGCATGACGTGAAAGCCACGCGCGAAGCGCTGGCGATTGTGAACGCAGTAGAGGGGTGGAGCAATGACTAGAAAATATTTTGGCACCGATGGCGTGCGTGGGCGCGTGGGTGAAGCACCTATCACACCGGATTTCGTGATGCGTCTGGGCTATGCCGCCGGGCGCATTCTCGCCGCCGGCGATCGCCGCAATAAAGGCGAACGCCCCTCGGTCATCATCGGCAAGGACACGCGCATCTCCGGCTATATGTTGGAATCTGCCTTGGAAGCCGGCTTGTCCGCGGCGGGCGTGGACGTGTTGTTGCTGGGTCCGATGCCGACGCCGGCGGTGGCCTACCTCACTCGCGCGCTGCGCTGCCAAGCCGGCATTGTGATTTCCGCCTCGCACAATCCCTACCCCGATAATGGCATCAAATTTTTCGGCCCGGGTGGTTTGAAGTTGCAGGACAAGGTAGAACGCGCCATCGAAAATGGGCTGGACGAGCCGCTGGTTTGCATGCCCTCCGACAAGCTGGGTAAAGCGCGTCGCATCGAGGATGCCGATGGCCGTTACATCGAATTTTGTAAAAGCACGTTTCCGAATGAGTTGGATTTGCGCGGTCTGAAAGTGGTGTTGGATTGCGGTCACGGCGCAACCTACCATATCGCGCCGCACGTATTCCATGAGTTGGGCGCGGAAGTCATCTCCATCGGCGTGAAGCCGGATGGCCTGAACATCAATCTCGAATGCGGCACCACGCATCCCGAGGCCTTGCAGCAAGCGGTGAAAGATAATCAGGCGGATATCGGCATCGCATTCGATGGCGATGGCGATCGGATGATGATGGTGGATGCCGATGGCAAACTCTACGATGGCGATCTGATGCTCTACATCATCGCCTGCTACCGCGCGAAGCAAGGCCTGCTCAAAGGCGGCGTGGTCGGCACCGTCATGACCAACCTCGGCTTGGAACATGCTTTTGATAAAAACAAGATTCCCTTCGTGCGTGCCGCGGTCGGTGATCGATATGTATTGGAATTGCTGGAGGAGAAAGGCTGGCAGCTTGGCGGCGAAGCGTCCGGGCATTTGATTTGCCTGGATAAGCACACCACCGGCGATGGCATTATTTCCGCCCTGCAAGTGCTGCACGTGTTGCGCGCGAGCAAACGCACGCTCAAAGACGTCACCAAAGACGTGATGATTTATCCGCAAGTATTGATTAATGTGCCGATCAAGAAGGATTTCAATTTTCGCGACAATATTCCGGTGCAAGCCATGTTGATCGAGGCCGAGACCACGCTCAAAGGCAGCGGCCGCGTGCTGCTGCGCAACTCCGGTACCGAGCCGGTGCTAAGGGTGATGGTAGAGGGTAAAGATGCTAGCGTGGTGCGCCATTGGGCAGAGCGGATTGCAGCGAGCGTAGAAGTTGCGGCGAATGCTGCGACGACGCTGTAGCCTGGCTGCCCTCGTGCTAGTGATCACCTAACAAAACATCCCACAGCGTCTTCACGCTTTTCACATGCTGCGCCACCAGTGCCGGATCGACGCGCGCTTGAAGCCTCCCCTGCATGCGCTCCCGATGTTGCAAGATACGAAATTCGCGATAGGCCGTGCGCGCCGCCTCGGCTAATGCCTTGTCCACCAAGCCGTAGTCGGCAGCACGCGCCAGCAGCGCGAGGTTGCCGATATTGTCGGCCAAGCCGGGATGGTCCGAGGCGTAGGC
The DNA here is from genome assembly GCA_030681095.1 of Burkholderiales bacterium. Lineage (GTDB taxonomy): Bacteria > Pseudomonadota > Gammaproteobacteria > Burkholderiales > Thiobacteraceae > RBG-16-58-11. Next base: position 4,097 of record JAUXTZ010000326.1, on the reverse strand, counting down.
CAGCACTAAAAACTGCACTAAGAATTCAACGTCGACAATGCCGCCCGCATCGTGCTTGAGATCGAATAAATTGCTCGGGTTGAGATGCGCATCGTGCATTTTCTGGCGCATCGTGGTCACCTCAAGGCGCAGCGTGGAAACCTCGCGCGGCATACAAATGATTGCATGCCGGATGCGCTCAAAATCGGCGCCGATGGCCGCATCACCCGCCGCAAAGCGGGCGCGGGTCAAGGCTTGATGCTCCCATACCCAAGCTTTTTGTTTTTCATATTCTTCGAAAGCGGCGATCGAACTCACTAGAAGACCAGCGGCGCCGTCGGGGCGCAGGCGCAAATCCGTTTCGTAGAGCGTACCGGCCGGGGTAAGCGTGGTGAGCCAGCTATTGATACGTTGCGCGAGTCGGGCATAGGTTTCAGGGGCCAACTGATCCGGGTCGTCGTACAGAAAAATGATATCGAGGTCGGATGCGTAGCCCAGCTCCTTGCCGCCCAGCTTGCCATAGCCGATCACGGCGAAGTGTGGTGTGTCGCAATGCTTTTTGCTGAGCGACAGCCACGCGATGCGCAGCACTTCTTCCAAGACGCATTGCGCCAAGGCAGTCAGCTCGTCACTCAGCGTTTCGATTGATAGCACCCCCTCTAAATCCTGCGCCAGCAGATGAAATGTCTGCGCGTGCTTGAAGTTGCGCAGCGTATCCATCTGGCGCTCGGTACCGGGAAAATCGCCCAGCTCTTCCCGCAGCCGACGTGCGAGTTGCGGCCAGTCGCTTTTTTCCATGAGCGTGCGCGTATCGAGCAACTCGTCGAGCAGGAGGGGATGGTGCGTCAGATAATCCGCGGCCCAGGGGCTGGCGCCACAGACGCGGGCGACATGGGTGAGCGTGTCCGGGTATTCGGCGAGCAACGCCAGGTAGGATTCGCGCCGGCTTATCGTTTCCATCAGCGTGATCATGCGCGTCAGCGTCTCGGTGGAATCGCCATGTTGCACGGCTTCCACGATGATGCGCGGCAGCAGGGCATCGAAGCGCGCTCGGCTGTTGGTCGGCAGATTCAAATAGCGCTGGCTCTGCTTGAGGTTTGCCAGTTGTGCGGCGGCGCGCGCCGGTTCGGCATAGCCCAGTGCGGCGAGCGCCTCGGCTGCGCCATCCTCCAGCAGCCAAGGCGAATCGCTCGCCGTGGCCTGAGTGTCGGTGGAAAAAATTTCGCCAAAATGCGCCTCGACCCGCGTCCGATGCTCATCAAGTTCAGCTCTGAATTTATCCCAATCAGCAAAACCCATGGCTTGCGCAATCAGTTCACAATCGGTCGCAAGCGTTGGCAGGGTTTGGGTTTGTGCATCTTCCAAATATTGCAGGCGATGTTCCAGATTACGCAGGAAGGCGTAAGCGCTATGGAGTGCTTGCACGGTAGACGCGGGCAGCAGATTGCGTGCACTGATGAGATCGAGCGTGGCGCGCGTGGGGCGTAGTTGCAGCGCCGCTTCCTTGCCGCCGCGGATGAGTTGGAATACTTGCGCAATGAATTCGATTTCACGGATGCCGCCGGGCCCGAGCTTGATGTTGTCCGCCAATTCGCGCCGTGTCACTTCACGCCGAATCTGCGCATGCAATCCGCGCATGGAGGCAAACGCACCATAGTCGAGATATTTTCGATACACGAACGGCCGCACCAGCGCCATCAGCCCCGCTTCATCCCCGCTCAAGGCGCGACCTTTAATCCAGGCATAGCGCTCCCACTCCCGTCCCTGGGTGAGGAAATACTGTTCCAGCATGGCAAAGCTTGATACCAGTGGCCCGCTGTCCCCATACGGCCGCAGGCGTAAATCGACGCGGAATACATAGCCATCGCCGGTCAATTCCGACAGCGCCTGGCTAAGTTTTTGGCCGAGGCGGGTGAAGTATTCATGATTGGAAAGCTTGCTGCGGCCGGTGGTTTCACCTGCTTCCGGGTAGAGGTAAATCAGATCGACATCCGACGACACATTTAATTCGCCACCGCCCAGCTTGCCCATGCCGACGACGATCAATTCTTGGCGCGCGCCAGATTTTTCGCCCATGGGCGTGCCGTGGATTTGCTGCAACCAGCCATCCAGCTGTTGCAAGGCCACCTGAATCGTCACTTCTCCCAGCTGCGTGATGCTGATCATGACTTCGCCCAAGTCGGCATTGCCGGATAAGTCGCGCACCATCAGGCGCAGCGCCACGCGTTTCCGGAGTCCGCGCAAGGCGCATTTCAGGCTGGCTTCATCCTGGATTGGCTGTGCCGCCAAGAAGGCGTGCATTTCGTCGCGACTAAAAGCATGATCCAAGCCCGCACCCAATTCTTCGCGCAAACCGGGTTCGGCTTTGATCAGGCGTTGGCCATAGCGGGTATAGCGTAGGGCGGCGTCAATGAGTGATTCGGAGGCGGGCATCGGCGAGAAGTTTTTTATCGGGTTCTTTTGGTAAGATGAGCGCTCATTTTATCCGCTAACCGGCACCCCAGGAGGCGTTATGGCAGGTATCGAATCCATCCTATCCGAAACCCGGATATTCCCCCCGAGCGAATCGTTTAAGAAGAACGCCAACGTGTCCGGCATGGAGGCCTATCAAGCCCTGTGTGATGAGGCGGCGCGCGATTACGAAGGCTTTTGGGCCAAGCATGCGCGCGAGTCGATGTTGTGGCACAAGCCGTTCACGCAAGTCTTGGACGAGCGCGATGCGCCGTTCTATAAATGGTTTTACGACGGCGAGCTGAATGTCTCCTACAACTGCCTAGACAAGCACCTGCAAACGCAGCCGAACAAGACCGCGATTATTTTCGAAGCTGACGATGGAAAAGTTTCGCACGTCAGCTACCAACAATTGCACCAACGCGTGTGCCAATTCGCCAACGGTTTGAAGGCGATCAATATCCAGCACGGCGACCGCGTTATCATCTACATGCCGATGAGCGTGGAAGCGGTGGTGGCCATGCAAGCCTGCGCGCGCATCGGCGCGATTCACTCGGTAGTGTTCGGCGGTTTTTCCGCCAAGAGCTTGCATGAGCGCGTTATCGATGCCGGCGCCAAGGCGATTATCACTGCCGACGAAGGCTTGCGCGGTGGCAAAGCGGTGCGGCTCAAGGACGCGGTGGACGAAGCCTTGAACCTGGGCGGTTGCGACACCTTAGAAAAAGTCATCGTCTATAAACGCTCCGGCAATACGGTCCACTGGGATGCAGCGCGCGATATGTGGTGGAGTGAGATCACGCAAGGCCAGGCCGACACCTGCGAGCCAGCCTGGGTCAACGCCGAGCACCCCTTATTTATTTTGTATACCTCAGGCTCGACCGGCAAACCCAAGGGCGTGCAGCATGCCAGTGGTGGTTATCTATTGGGTGCGATCTTGTCCATGAAATGGGTGTTCGACTACAAGCCGACTGACGTGTATTGGTGCACGGCTGATGTGGGCTGGATTACTGGGCATACCTATGTCGCCTACGGCCCCTTGGCAATGGGCGCGACCATGTTGATGTTCGAGGGGATTCCGACTTATCCGCATCCGGGCCGGTTCTGGGAGTTGATCCAGAAGCACAAAGTCACCACCTTCTACACTGCGCCGACCGCGATTCGCTCGCTGATTAAACTCGGTTCCGATTTGCCCAAGCAATACGATCTGTCCTCGCTGCGCTTGTTGGGCACGGTGGGCGAGCCGATCAACCCCGAGGCCTGGATGTGGTACCACGAAGTCGTGGGCCAACAACGCTGCCCGATCGTCGATACCTGGTGGCAGACTGAAACCGGCTGCAATATGATTTCGCCGCTGCCGGGCGCGGTGCCGACTAAGCCCGGTTCGTGCACCTTGCCGCTGCCGGGCATCCAAGCCGATATCGTGGATGAGCATGGCGGACCGGTGGAGAAGGGCCAAGGCGGCTTTCTCGTCATCAAGCGTCCGTTCCCCTCGCAATTGCGCACGCTGTGGGGCGACCCGGAGCGCTTCAAGAAAACCTAATTCCCGCCGGAGTTGGGCGGCAAAATGTATCTCGCCGGCGACTCCTCTCACCGCGACAGCGATGGCTATTTCTGGATCATGGGCCGCATCGACGATGTGCTGAATGTCTCCGGCCATCGCCTTGGCA
>JAUXTZ010000318.1 GCA_030681095.1 Burkholderiales bacterium | reverse complement strand
CTCATTATTAGGAGTGTCACCATGTCATTTGAAGTCAATGCCAATATGCGCAATTTGCAGGGAACGGGTGCGAGCCGCCGTCTGCGTCTTGCGGGCAAAGTACCGGCCATCGTGTATGGCGCGGACAAGCCTGCCGCGAACATCGAGCTCGATCACAACACCATCGTGCAGCAACTGCGCAAGGAAGCGTTTCACGCTTCGATTCTTTCGCTGAATCTGGATGGCGCCAAGGAGCAAGTGCTGCTACGCGATGTGCAATTCCATCCGTGGAAGAAACTGATTCTGCACATCGACTTTCAGCGCGTGAATCCGAACCAAAAGATTCACATGAAAGTGCCGCTGCATTTTAAAAATGCCGAATTGTCCCCTGGCGTGAAGCTGGGTGGCGGCAACGTGACGCACATCCTGAACGAAGTCGAAGTGTCGTGCTTGCCGAAAGACTTGCCCGAGTTCATCGAGGTCGATTTGTCCGAAATGACCGCAGGCCATTCGATGCACCTGTCCGAGGTGACCTTGCCAAAGGGCGTAGAGTTCGTGAGCCTGACCCACGGCACCGACCAAGCCATCGCGGCGTGCGTCATACCGCGCGGCGTGGCCGAGGAAGAAGCGACTGCAACTGCGGCAGCCCCTGCTGCTGCTGCGGCTGCCCCAGCCGCTGCGCCGAAGGCTTCCTGATTCGGCGTCGTGGTCTAGAGAAAGCCCGTCCTAGACAATCTGGGACGGGCTTTTTCATTTGCACCCCGTAGGGTAGGCTACGCGCTGGTTACAATTTGGATTATCAATTTCTCACATGACCCCCATTCGCCTCATCGCAGGTCTCGGCAACCCTGGCCGCGAATACGCCGACAATCGCCATAACGTGGGCTTTTGGTTTGTCGACGAAATCGCGCGCAAGGCGGGTGCGAGCTTGCGCGCCGAGAGCCGCTTTCATGGCTTGGCGGCGCGCGTGAATTTGCATGGACAAGAAGTCTGGTTGATCGAGCCGCAAACTTATATGAATCTCAGCGGCCAAGCGGTGGGTGCGCTGGCGAGTTTCTACAAAATCACGCCGGAAGAAATTTTGGTGGTGCATGATGAGTTGGATTTGCCACCCGGCAGTGCGCGTATAAAACGCGGCGGTGGCGCGGGCGGCCACAACGGCTTGAAACACATCATCGCGCACTCGGGCCCGGATTTCTGGCGGCTGCGCATCGGCATCGGCCATCCCGGCGACAAAGATGCGGTCGCCGATTTTGTGTTGCATCGGCCAAGCCAGCCAGAAGAAGAATTGATTCGCACAGCGTTGGATGAAAGCCTCTGCATCCTGCCTTTACTGGCGGCAGGCGACATGGCGGGCGCGATGCACCGCTTGCACACCAAACCTAAACCATAAGAGAACACCATGAGTCTTCAATGTGGAATCGTCGGCCTGCCCAATGTGGGCAAATCCACGCTATTTAATGCCATCACCAAGGCGGGCATCGCGGCGGAGAATTATCCTTTCTGCACCATTGAGCCCAACATCGGCATCGTCGAAGTGCCCGATCCGCGGCTGGCGCAATTAGTGGCCATCGTGAAGCCGCAAAAAACCCAGCCAGCGGTGATGGAGTTCGTGGATATCGCCGGCCTCGTCGCGGGTGCCTCCAAAGGCGAAGGGCTGGGCAATCAATTCCTGGCCAATATCCGTGAGACCGATGCCATCGCGCATGTAGTGCGCTGTTTCGAGAACGACGACATCGTGCATGTGGCAGGCAAGATCGACCCGATTTCCGATATCGAAACCATCAACACCGAGTTGGCCTTAGCTGATCTTTCCAGTGTAGAAAAAGCACTGCACCGCTATCAAAAAACCGCACGCTCCGGCGATAAAGACGCAGCGAAAATGGTGGCGGTGCTGGAGCCAGTGCTGGCGCAACTCAATCAAGCCAAGCCAGTGCGCGGCCTGACATTGGATGAAGAGCAGTTAGCGCTGTTAAAGCCGCTGTGCCTGCTTACCCTCAAGCCCACGATGTATGTGGCAAACGTGGACGAACACGGCTTCGAGAACAATCCCTTCCTCACGCGAGTACAAGAATACGCAAAAGCCGAGCACGCGCCGGTCGTGGCGATCAGCGCGCAAATGGAAGCCGAGATCGCCAATTTATCCGACGAAGACATCGCCTTCTTTCTGACGGATATGGGTATGGAAGAGCCAGGGCTGAATCGCCTGATCCGTGCTGCGTATGGCCTGTTAGGTTTGCAGACGTATTTCACTGCAGGCGTGAAAGAAGTCCGTGCCTGGACCATCCATAAAGGCGACACCGCGCCGCAAGCCGCAGGCGTCATTCACACCGATTTCGAGCGCGGCTTCATTCGCGCGCAGACTATTGCCTTCGACGACTTCATCGCTGGTAACGGTGAGCAAGGTGCGAAGGAGGCGGGCAAGATGCGATCTGAAGGCAAGGAATACGTCGTCAAGGATGGTGATGTGCTGAATTTCTTGTTCAACGTATAAGGGTTGAAGCATTGTTAAGCCGTAGCTATCCCCTGGATATGCCTACGCTTGGCGTGAGGTCTTGGCATTGACTTCGAGGATATGCAGCCTAGACTGAAGTCGTGATCTGCAAGGGTAAACTTAGTCGAAAGGCTAAGGGCACAAAATTTCCGGTCTAAGGGCATTGCCTACGATAGCGGGATTACCAGAGAACGCAGTGGTTCATGTTTGCGCGAGGGGGTTCGCCCGTTGCGCTTCTGTCTTCTGCCACGTCGGCTCCTTGTAGATAGCTTGTGTTTTCTATAAGGAGTAGGCGATGGCGATATCCGCCATACAATCTAGCGAACTGATTCAGTACTCGAGTACGGGTAAACCGGCGTCCTCGGCCAATGGCCAGGAAACGGGCCGTGTCGAACTGCGGCAGTCGAGCTATACCACCCAGATCTCAGCCTACGGACAGATTCGTGCTGCCTTAGATCGGCTGCAATCGGCCGCATCCGACCTGAGCGGCCCCGGCGCATTTAGCTTCTATGTTGCGGCATCGAGCAATCCTTCGGTGGTGAGTGCAAATCTCACCAACAATAAGGTGAGTGGTTCCTTCGATGTTGAAGTGTTGCAGCTTGCAAACGCGCAAACGCTCGTCACTTCGTCTCTGGTCAGCCCCAATAACTTGCTCGGCAGCGGCGAGAAGACCACGCTCAGCTTCCAATTCGGCGTGAGTAGCGGCACGAAATTTACTGCCGATGAGGCACGTGAAGCGGAAAAAGTCACGATCGATACACGAAATAACACCCTGAATGGCATTGCCGCTGCGGTCAATGCGGCGGATGTGGGTGTGATTGCTGCCATTACTTTCGATGGCAATAGCTATCAACTGCAATTTTCTGCGGAGGAAAGTGGGGCGGAGAATGGTTTTACGCTGAGCGCTTCCGGCGATGAGGTGCTGGAGAAATATCTCACCTACACGCCAGAAAATACCACGCAAGCGGCGACGCGTACGGTCGCGGCACAGGATGCGCAGGTCAAGGTCAATAGCGTCACGGTAGAGGCGAGTTCGAATACCGTGACCAATGCAGTTGAGGGTGTGACGCTTAAGCTGAGAAGTGTGGGCAACGCACAATTAGCAGTGGGCGACAATCCGGAAAATGTCATTGCACAGAAAGTAGGAAATTTCATTTCCGCCTTCAATGAACTGCAGGCACAACTCAAGCAGCCCAGCGCAGGAGAGGTATCGTTTCCGCCGGTGGCGCGCAATCTCAAAACCCAACTGAACGAAGCCCTGGAAGAAGCCAACCGCAACGCCGGCGTTTTCGGCGGCTTGAGCGGGATCGGTATTCAATCCGATGCGGCGGGTAATTTGCAACTCGATACGTCCGTATTTCAAACTGCTCTGGGCACGGATCGCAATGCGGTCACAAAAGTGTTCACCAACGACGGCGCGGGTTTCGCCGATTTATTTGCCGCAGTGGCGCATGATTTATCGAAAGTGGCTGGCCGCGAGGTGTCGCGCTTAAGCGATGCTGCGCGCAGTGAGCAAGCACGCCAATCCGGATCGGCTTCTGGAATCAGCCTGCAAGCCAATGGCTTCGATAACCAGTACGGTCAATTGAGTGGGCTGGTGCGATCCGTGGATAAAACCGACCAAACCCTGAACGGCCTACTATTGCAAGGCGAAGCCGCACAGTCTTCGCAAAGCAGCCTACTGAACCGGCTCAATAGCCTGGCCAATCTGGCGACGCCCTGACATCTCCAAGCAATTCTTTTCATTGACTTTTTGCGCTGTCGCCATTGACGCCAGGGGGCGCTTTCAGCTATGATCCACGCCCTTGGTGATATAGCTCAGTTGGTTAGAGCACAGCACTCATAATGCTGGGGTCGGTGGTTCAAGTCCACCTATCACCACCAGGATTTTATTGAGTTCGGCCGCTTTGCGCGGCCGATTTTGCCTCGGGAGGTCTCATGCGGACGCTGAAGAACTACCTGTTCCCTTTGCTGGCGGTGTTTTTTTTACTGATCGCCCCCGCCCACGCCGAACGCAATTTTCCCCCCAATGTGAAGCCTGCGGAATTGCGCGGCGTGGAATATCCCTATGTGCGCATCGACGATCGAACCTATCGGCTGGCGCCGGGCGGGCGGATATACGACACGTTCAACCGCATCGTGCTCCCCAATGCCGCGCCGAAAACCGGCAAGGTATTGTTCAAGCTTGATCAGCAGGGCAATGTGATTAAGCTGTGGATTCTGACGCCGGAAGAAATCGCGCGTCTTTCCCAGTAGTTTTTAAACACCCCCCTGTGGCCAAAAAACTCTTCATCCAGACCTTCGGCTGCCAGATGAACGAGTACGACTCGGACAAAATGGCGGATGTGCTGCATGCGGCGCAAGGCTTCGAGCGCACGGAAAAACCCGAAGACGCCGACCTGATATTATTTAACACCTGTTCGGTGCGCGAGCGGGCGCAGGAGAAAGTGTTTCATGCGCTCGGCCGGTGGAAACATCTCAAGCAAAGCAATCCCGATTTGATGATCGGCGTGGGCGGCTGCGTCGCCAGCCAAGAAGGCGCCGCGATTGTGAAGCGTGCGAAATACGTAGACGTCGTATTCGGCCCGCAGACCTTGCACCGCTTACCCGAGCTACTCGATGCGCGGCGTCGTACCGGCCAATCGCAAGTGGATATCACTTTTCCCGAGATCGAAAAATTCGACCACCTGCCGCCGGCCCAGGTGACCGGCGCGAGCGCTTGCGTATCGATCATGGAAGGGTGCAGCAAATATTGCAGCTTTTGCGTCGTGCCCTATACGCGCGGCGAAGAAGTATCGCGTCCGTTTGACGACGTGCTGGCGGAAGTGGCGCAGCTTACCGAACGGGGCGTAAAAGAAATTACCTTGCTCGGTCAAAACGTGAATGCCTATCGCGGCGAGATGCATGAGGGGGGGGGCGCCGACTTAGCGTTGTTGCTGGAGTATGTGGCGGCGGTTCCCGGCATCGAGCGCATCCGTTATAGCACCTCGCATCCGCTGGAGTTTTCCGATCGATTGATCGAGGCCTATGCGCGCATTCCCAAGCTGGTATCGCATCTGCACCTGCCGGTGCAATCGGGTTCCGACCGTATTTTGATGGCGATGAAGCGTGGCTATACCGCGCTCGAATACAAAGCGAAAGTGCGCCGACTGCGCGCAGTGCGCCCCGACATGGTGCTGTCCTCGGATTTTATCGTCGGCTTTCCCGGTGAGACCGAAGCCGATTTCGAGGCGACCATGAAATTAATCGACGAAGTCGGTTTCGATGCCAGCTTCAGTTTTATTTACAGCGCTCGCCCCGGCACGCCTGCCGCGTCCTTGCAAGATGACACGCCGCAGGCAGTAAAAGCCGATCGCCTTACCCGCTTGCAACAGCGCATCGAAGCGCAGGCGCTGGCGATTAGCCAAGCCATGCTCGGCAGCGTGCAGCGCGTGCTAGTAGAAAACGTGTCGAGCAAAGACGGCAGCCGCCTGATTGGCCGCACCGACAACAATCGCGTGGTGAGTTTCGTCGGCCATTCACGTTTGATTCATCACTATACCGATGTGAAAATCACTGAAGCCTCGGCGCGTAGCTTGCGCGGCGAAGCAGTTGTTTCTTGAGAATACATGGATATTTCCTTCACCCCAGTCGACAACAAACGCCTCGCCAATTTATGCGGGGTGTTGGATGAAAACCTGCGCCAAATCGAAACCGCGCTTGGGGTGAAAATCGCCCGTCGGGGCGAGCATTTCCGGGTGGAGGGTGCGGTCACGCCCGCCCGGCATGCATCCGAATTGCTGAAGCAATTTTACGAGCGTGCGCAGCGCGCCTTGAGCGTGGAAGAGGTGCAACTCGGCTTGGTGGAAATTGCGCATACGCCTGCTGTGGGTGACGAGCGCACCGTCGATATGATGCCGGTGCTGATGACGCGCAAGAGCGACTTGCATGCGCGCACCGCGCGCCAGAATCTCTACTTGCGTCAGATTCAGGAATTCGACATCACCTTCGGCATCGGTCCCGCCGGTACCGGCAAGACCTATCTCGCCGTGGCGAGCGCGGTGGATGCACTGGAGCGCGATTTGGTGAAGCGCATCGTGCTGGTGCGGCCGGCGGTCGAGGCGGGCGAGCGTTTAGGCTTCCTGCCTGGTGATCTGGCACAAAAAATAGATCCCTATTTACGCCCGCTGTATGACGCGTTGTATGACTTGATGGGTTTCGATAAAGTCACTAAATTGTTCGAGCGCAATGCCATCGAAATCGCGCCGCTGGCTTATATGCGCGGCCGTACGCTGAATCACGCGTTTATTATTTTGGATGAAGCGCAGAACACTACGCCGGAGCAAATGAAAATGTTCCTCACCCGCATCGGTTTCGGCACCAAGGCGGTGATCACGGGCGATGTGACCCAAATCGATCTTGGGCGCGGCCAAACGAGTGGCTTGGTGCAAACGCAAGAGGTGCTAAAGGATGTAAAAGGCATCGGCTTCACCCACTTCCTGGCCGAGGACGTGGTGCGTCATCCCTTAGTGCAGCACATTGTTCATGCCTACGAACGCTACGAAAAAAACAAAGCTGAGTAGGGGCGAGGCATGCCTCGCCCGTGCCGTGCCCAAACTCTCCCTCGCGGTGCAATACGCAGTGGAGGTGGCGGGCTTGCCCACCCGCGCGCAAGTGCGTAAATGGGTCAAAGCCACGCTGGCGGTTGATGCGGAAATCACCGTGCGTTTTGTGGGGGAGGAAGAAGGTCGCAGCCTCAACCGTGACTATCGCGGCAAGGATTACGCAACCAATGTGCTAAGCTTTATTTATTCCAGCACACCGGTGCAGGGCGATTTGGTGATTTGCACGCCGGTGGTCGAGCGCGAGGCGCAAGACCAAGGCAAAACGATTGACGCGCATTACGCGCATCTGATCGTGCATGGCGCCCTGCATTTACAAGGTTTCGATCATGAGGTCGAAGCCGAGGCAGAAGTGATGGAAGCGCGCGAGACGGAAATCGTCATCAAGCTTGGTTACCCTGATCCGTATTAAGTGATCAATAACGAATAAGCGAATTATTCGTTATTTATTACCCCAGGGAGGCGGACCCGTTGTATATGGATGATGCGAGTACCAAGCCGAGTTGGCTCGAGCGGCTCGGCGCGCTGTTGATGCGCGAACCGGAAGATCGAGAACAACTCGTTGAATTATTACACTCCGCTTACGAGCGGAATCTGCTGGATGCCGATGCACTCGCCATGATTGAAGGCGTGCTGCAAGTCTCCGAATCCCAAGTGCGCGACATCATGATTCCGCGCGCGCAAATGGATGTGGTTGACATCAATGACCCGCCCGAAACATTCCTGCCCTTCGTCATCGCCACCGCACACTCGCGCTTTCCTGTGACAGATAAAGACCGCGACGACGTGATCGGCATCCTGCTGGCCAAGGATATGCTGCGCTATTACGCCGGTGAAGAGGTGAACGTGCGCGCCATGCTGCGTCCGGCGGTGTTCATTCCCGAATCGAAGCGTCTCAATGTGCTGCTCAAGGAATTCCGCAGCAACCGCAATCACATCGCCATCGTGGTGGATGAATACGGCGGCGTGGCGGGGCTGGTCACGATTGAGGACGTGCTGGAGCAGATCGTGGGCGAGATCGAGGATGAATTCGATTTCGATGAAGACGAAGACAACATCTTGCGCGACCGCCACGGCCGCTATCGCGTCAAGGCGCTGACCGAGATCGCCGATTTCAATGAAGCGCTTGGCACGCAATTCAGCGACGAGGATTTCGACACCGTGGGCGGTTTGGTCGTCAGCCAATTCGGGCGCTTGCCCAAGCGCGGCGAGAGCGTTTTCCTGGAAGGCCTGAAATTCCAAGTGCTGCGCGCCGACAGCCGGCGCCTGCACTCGCTGCTGGTGGAGCGCGTGCAGGATACCGATATGATCAACCCGCTACAAGGAACGGCTTGACCCAAAGTACGGCGATTATCTTGCGCGCCGGGCGGCTCAAGCTCGTCGCACTTCCCTTCCTCCTCGGCGCATTAACCGTTCTCGGTTATGCGCCGTTTTATTTCTATTTCCTGCCCCCGCTGACGCTGGCTTGGCTATTTCATTTGTGGCTGCACGCCGGTTCGCGCCGCGCGGCATCATTAATTGGCTTTGCTTTCGGCTTAGGATTATTCGGCGCCGGGGTGTCGTGGGTATATGTGAGCATGCACGATTTTGGCATGCTGCCGCTGCCGCTCGCTGCGTTCGCCACGCTGCTGTTTATTGCTTTCTTCGCGTTGTATCCGGCGCTGCTCGGTTACGTGCAAGCGTGGTTCAGGGGGAGTGCAGCAGCGCGCTTGTTGTTCATCTTGCCCACCAGTTTCGCGCTGATGGAATGGGTGCGCGGCTGGCTGTTTACCGGCTTTCCGTGGCTGACCGTGGGCTATTCGCAAGCGCCGGCCAGCCCACTCGCTGGCTACGCGCCGCTGTTGGGCGTGTATGGCATCTCGTTGTTGCTCGCCGTGAGCGCAGGGCTATGCGCATTGATTTACCACGCTTGGCGCGGCAAACGCCGCCAAGCCGGATTTGCATTGGCTGCGCTGCTGGTGTTGTGGGGTGTGGGCGCAGGACTGAAAACCATCGCCTGGACACAGCCCGTCGGCAGCCCGGTCACGGTCAGCTTGCTCCAAGGCAATATTGAGCAAGACATGAAGTGGCGCGAAGACCGGCTGATGTCGACGCTCATTACCTACCGTGATCTGGTGCTGAGCAGCCCGAGCCAGTTGGTCATCTTGCCCGAGACTGCGGTTCCGCTGTTCTACGACCAAGTTCCCCCCGCCTATTTGGAAAATTTGGCGCGGCATGTGCGGGATAAAGGTGGCGATATCATTGTTGGCTTACCGGAGCGCGACATTGAACGCCGCGCGTATTACAACAGCGTGTTGAGCGTGGGCAGTGCGCCGTCCCAGGTGTATCGCAAGCAGCATCTGGTGCCGTTTGGCGAATTCGTGCCGCTGAAACCGGTATTCGGCTGGTTCATCGACATGATGCAAATTCCTTTGACCGATTTTGCGCGGGGATCACCGCTGCAAAGGCCACTGGCCGTGGCCGGCCAGAAAGTCGCGCTGAATATTTGCTACGAGGATGTGTTCGGTGAAGAAATTATTCGGCAGCTACCGGAGGCAACCCTGCTCGCGAATGTGAGCAACGATGCCTGGTTTGGCGACTCCATCGCGCCGCGCCAGCACCTGCAAATCTCGCAAATGCGCGCGCTTGAAACCGGGCGTGTCATGTTACGCGCAACCAACACCGGCATGACCGCGATCGTGGATGAGAAGGGGCGCATCACTGCGCAAGCGCCCGTATTTCACCAAGCCGCGTTACACGCCCAAGTGCAAGGTCGGACCGGCGCGACGCCGTATGTGCGTTGGGGTAATGGCGCTTTCTTGACGCTGGCGGCCGTGCTGCTGGCGGCCGCGCTCATCTGGCGTCAGCGCATATAGGCAAAACCCTGCCGTTGTAATTCGATGATCTCCGCATCGGCCATCGGTACAACGGTGACAAAGCCATGGATGTCATTCGGCTCAAAGCCGTGCCCTCGCGCCGCCACACGGCACATGCGAAACTCGATAATGCCGTCAAGCGATAAGCTTTGTGCACGCTGCATCAGTGCTTTGTATTTGGCGTGGTTCTTGATCGCAAAAAAAGGAATTTCATTGCCATGCAGCACGATGACGAATTTGTTTTCGAACGGGTCGGCGCCATTAATCTGGCTTAAAAAACTCACGCGGTCGAGCACGCGCTCAAGTGTCTGTA
>JAUXTZ010000304.1 GCA_030681095.1 Burkholderiales bacterium | reverse complement strand
AGCCACCGCACCCACGGCAACTATTTTGCCAAAGGCGGCGATCTGAAAGCCATGTTGTGCGAAATGCATTGCCGTATCAATGGCTGCGTCGGCTCGCGCGGCGGTTCGATGCACTTGATGGATAAATCGGTCGGCATGGCCGGCAGCTCCGCCATCGTCGCCGGCGTGGTGCCGATCGCCACCGGCGCGGCATTCGCGGCGCAGATGCAAGACAAAAACTATGTAACGACAGTATTTCTTGGCGACGCCGCCACCGAAGAGGGGTCGGTGTCCGAGGCGCTCAATTTCGCGGCGCTAAAGCAACTGCCCATCATCTACTTCTGCGAAAACAATTTTTATTCGGTGCAATCGCCGCTGCATACCCGTCAGCCCCAACGCGAAATCTACAAATGGGCGGCAAGCTATGGCATGCCAAGCGTGCAGGTGGATGGCACGAATGTGTTGGCGGTATATGAGGCCATGCAAGCGGCGGTGGCGCGCGCCAAGCAAGGCGGCGGCCCAACCTTTATCGATTCACCGGTGTATCGCTTCCGGGCCCATGGCGGCGCGGGGGACGACAGCAAGACCGGCTACCGCGACATCGCCGAGCGCGAGGCGTGGGAAAAAGTCTGCCCGATTGAAACCTATTTTGTGTTTCTGAAATCGGCCGGTCTGATCGATGAGCAAGTGCGCAGTGTTATGGCGGGTGAAATCATGGCGGAGACGATGGAAGCCTTCGACTTTGCGCTCGCCAGCCCCAATCCAACTGAAGCCGATTTGTACACGCATGTGTACGCTGAATAAGAGAGACGCACATGCCGTGGGATGAAGGTTTAGTCAATTCGCTGGTGTACGACGCACCCGATCCGAAGGAAGGGCGGGTGTTGGGCTATGCCAAGGCCGTGAACGAGGCGCTGGAGATCGCGCTCGAGCAAGATCCGTCGGTGTTCGTGTTCGGCCAAGGGGTAGATGACCCGACCGCGATGTTTGGCGTGACCAAGGATCTGCAAGAAAAATTCGGCGAGAAACGCGTGTTTGATTCGCCCTTGTCGGAAGAGGGCATGATGGGGATGAGTACCGGCGCGGCGATGAACGGCTTGCGCCCCGTGTTCATGCACAACCGCCCGGATTTCATTTTGCTGGCGTTTAATCAACTGGTGACGCACGCCGCGAAAATGCATTACATGGACAACGGCCTGACTAAGGTGCCGATGGTGGTGTGGGCCGCTATCGGCCGCGGTTGGGGCTCCGGTGCGCAACATTCGCAAGCGATTCAAGGCTTGCTGATCGGCGTGCCGGGCTTGAAAATCGTGATGCCGAGCACGCCTTATGACGCCAAGGGCCTGATGCTCTCCGCCATCCTCGACAATAACCCGGTGCTGGTGTTCGAGCATCGCTGGTTAATGAAAAAGGACGGCATCGTACCTGAAGGTTTTTACCGCGTGCCGCTGGGCAAAGGCATCTATCGTCGGCGCGGCAAGGATGTGACCATCGTCGGCGCATCGCACGCCTTGGAGCTGGCACTGCAAGCCACCAACCAATTGGCTGCCGAGGGCATCGACGCGGAAGTGATCGACCTGCGCACGATTAAACCTTTGGACGAAGAAATCATCGCCGAGTCACTGAAAAAAACCGGACGCCTGGTGGTGGTGGACACGGGTTGGTCCATGGGCGGCGTGTGCGCCGAGATCGGCTGCCTCGCCGCCGAAAAATGGTTCGATTCGCTCAAAGCGCCGGTGCGCCGCATCGGCTTGCCGGACATTCCGCACCCAGCCGGTTATACGCTGGAACAATTTTTCTATCCGGATGTGAAGCGCATCAGCCAAACTATTCGCGAACTCGTTCATCAATAGACTTCATCCAATAGCTAATAAATAAGGAACGCCATGTTTTACGAATTAGCCAGTACCTCCTGGGGCAACGAAGAAATCGACGCCATGCAGCGCGTGATTCAAACCGGCCTATTCACCATGGGGGCGAATGTGCGCCAGTTTGAAGAAGATTTCGCCAAAAAATTCGGCTCTAAACACGCGTTGATGGTTAGTTCCGGTTCGGCCGCAAACCTGGTCGGCGTCGGTGCATTGTTCTTTAAAAAAGAGCGTCCTTTGCAGCGCGGCGACGAAGTGATCGTGCCGGCGATATCCTGGTCCACGACCTACTATCCGCTGCAGCAATACGGCCTGCGCTTGCGTTTTGTGGATGTTGAACTGGATACGCTCAATCTGGATGTGTCCAAGCTCGAAGCGGCGTTGACCCCCAAGACGCGCATGGTGATGGCGGTAAGCATCCTCGGCAACCCGGCGGCGCTGGATGTGATGCGCGCGTTTTGCGACAAGCATGGTTTGATTCTGTTCGAAGACAATTGCGAGTCGATGGGCGCGACGCTGAATGGCAAGCTCACCGGTACCTTTGGCGACATTGGTACGTTCAGTACTTTTTTCTCGCATCACATCGCCACCATGGAAGGCGGCGTAGTGGTGACCGATAATACCGAGTTGTATCACATCGCCAAATCGCTGCGCGCGCATGGATGGACGCGTGATCAGCCAGCGGATAGCGATATTTACGACAAAAGCGATGATGATTTTTACGAAGCCTATCGTTTTATTCTGCCTGGCTACAATGCCCGGCCGCTTGAGTTATCCGGTGCGATTGGGGTTGAGCAGCTCAAAAAACTGGACGGCATGATCGACGTGCGGCGCAAGAATGCGGCCCTTTTTTCCAAGTTATTTAAAGGTGACGATCGCTTCATCATCCAGCGCGAGAACGGCAACAGTTCCTGGTTCTCGTTCACCGTGATTCTGAACCCGAAATTCGATATCGATCGCAAGCGCGTGATGCAAGCGCTAAAAGACGCCGATATCGGCTACCGCATCATCACCGGCGGTTGTTTCCTGCGCCATGACGTGATCAAGTACTTTGATTACGATACCGTCGGCAAGATTGTGAATGCCAACTTGGCGCATGATCTCGGTTTTTTCGTCGGTAATCATCCACAAGACATTACACCGCAGATCACACGTTTCCATGAAGTGCTGACGCGCGCCGCAGGTTGATGGAAGCATTGATCCTCGCCGGTGGCCTCGGTACGCGTTTGCGCGAAGCCGTGCCGGATTTACCCAAACCGATGGCGCCGATTCGCAAGCGGCCTTTCCTCGAACACCAAATGGATTATTGGATCGGGCAGGGCGTGACGCGCTTTATTTTGTCGGTCGGCTATATGCATGAGTTGATTGAAGCACATTTCGGCAGCGCTTATCGGCAATGCCCTGTCGTGTATGCGTGCGAAGCCACCCCGCTGGGCACGGGTGGTGGTTTGCTGTTAGGGCTATGCCAAGCGCAGGACGACTTGGTGTTGGTCCTGAACGGCGATACGTTTTTTGAAGTGAATCTGACTGACCTGCGCGCGCGGCATGACACGTCGCAAGCCGATGTCACCGTTGCGCTGCGGCGGATTACGCATAACGATCGTTATGGCGAAGTGGCGCTCGATACGCAAGGTAACGTTGCTACCTTTAGCGCTGCGGCAAGCGGCGGCGAAGGTATAATCAACGGCGGCGTGTATTTTGTGCGTCCTGCCGTGCTGCTCGGCTTGGGATACGCGCCAGGTGATAAAGTCGCGCTGGAACAGGATTTGTTTCCACGCCTATTAAAAGCCGAAAAACGCGTGGTCGGGTTTGTCACCGACGCGAATTTTATTGATATTGGCATACCGGAAGACTATTACCGCGCTGCCGATGTATTGCCGAACTAAAGATAATGACCCCACACGATCGACTGATTAAAAATCTGCAAGCCTCCGTCGCCGCCAAACAGACCTTGCTGAACGACACCACGGTGCAAGCTGCCTTCAGTCAAGCGGTAGCGGTGGTGGTGGCCGCTTATCGTAACGGCGGACGGCTTTATATCGCCGGCAACGGCGGCTCGGCGGCGGATGCCCAGCACCTCGCGGCCGAATTCGTGAGCAAGCTGGCGCGAGATCGCGCGCCGCTGGCGGCTGAAGCCTTGACCACCGATAGCTCGATAATTACCGCCATTGGCAACGACTACGGCTACGATGAAATATTCGCACGACAGCTGGCTGGCAAGGCGCGCAAGGGGGATGTGTTCCTTGGCATCACTACATCGGGCCAATCGCCCAATATTTTAAAAGCGCTAACCACAGCGCGCGCAATGGGCGTGCCCAGCATCGTTTTCTGTGGTCGCGACGGTGGGCAGGCCAAGCCTTTGGCCGATCATTGCGTGATCGTGCCGGGCACGGAAACCAGTACCATCCAGGAATTGCATATTGTGCTGGCCCATACGCTGTGTGAAAGCGTTGAAGCGGCAATGTTTTTTAACTCTTAAATTCAATCTGGGAAAATACAATGAAACATATCTTAGTTACAGGCGGTGCGGGCTATCTTGGTTCGACCATGGTGCCGGAGTTGCTTAATGCCGGTTACAAAGTCACCGTCATCGACAACTTCATGTTCAAGCAGACCAGCCTCAATCACGTTTGCCATCACCCGAATTTCGAAGTGGTGAAAGGCGATATCCGCGTCGAGAGCGCCATGCTGCCGCTAATGAAAAAAGCCGATGTGATTATCCCGCTCGCGGCACTGGTCGGCGCACCGCTGTGTACCAAAGACCCGGTGGGCGCGACCACCATCAATCACGACGCCATCATGATGATGCTGAAGCATGTGTCCAAGGATCAAATCCTGCTCATGCCGACTACCAACAGCGCTTATGGCACGGGTGATGAAAATAACTACTGCACGGAAGAATCTCCCTTGCGCCCGATTTCCCAATACGCGATCGAGAAAGTGGAAATTGAAAAGGCGTTTATGGATCACCCAAATTCGATCAGCTTCCGCTTGGCTACCGTGTTCGGCATGTCGCCGCGCATGCGCATCGATCTGCTGGTCAATGACTTCACCTACCGTGCGGTGTACGACCGCTTCGTGGTCTTGTTCGAAAGCCAGTTCAAGCGTAACTACATTCACGTGCGCGATGTGATGCGGGTGTTCATGCACGCGCTAAACAATTACGACACGATGAAGGGGCAGATCTATAACGTGGGCTTGTCCGATGCCAATGTGTCGAAGAAAGAACTGTGCGAGCACATCGCCAAACATGTACCTGAATTCGTCTATCTCGACGCCCCCGTCGGCAAAGATCCGGATCAGCGCAACTACATCGTCTCCAACGCTAAGATCGAAGCCACCGGCTTTAAGCAGCAATACTCGCTGGATGCGGGCATCGCTGAGTTGATCAAAGGCTACACCATGATTCGCAACTCGCTTTACGGTAACTTGTAGCGTTGCAATTGCGTTTAGTCCCTTGGAAAACTTCGATTACCTGATCGTCGGCGCCGGCATTGTCGGCCTCACCGTCGCCTGGGAATTGAAGCGGCGCGACCCCGCCACCCGCATCCTGATTCTGGAAAAAGAGCCGGATGTCGGCTACCATGCCAGCGGCCGCAACAGCGGCGTGTTGCACTCCGGTATCTACTACGCCGCCGATACGCTCAAAGCCAAGTTCTGCTCCAAAGGTGCGGCGCGCATGCGCGAATTCGCCGCTGAGCATGGCATTCATTGCGAACGCTCAGGCAAAGTCATCATCGCCACCAGCCAGCAAGACTTGATTACGCTTGAACGCCTGCTTAAGAACGCACGCGATAACGGCATCCGCGCCGAGAAGCTGGACGCCGGCGGCATCCGCCAGATCGAGCCGCATGCTTACGCCTACGAAGCCGGCATCTACAGCCCCGACACGGCGGTGATCGACAGCCCCGGCGTGGTGGCAAAACTGCGCGACTTGTTGCGCGGGCAGGGTGTCACGATCCGCTTCAATTCCGCGGTTAATGCGGTCGATACCCAGCAAAAAATTGTCGATGCCAACCAGCATCGCTATGGCTATGGTTATCTTTTCAACTGCGCGGGTGCAAGTGCGGATCGTGTTGCGCGTTTTTTCAATGTCGGCGCGCAATACGCGCTGCTGCCATTTAAAGGCTTGTACTACAAGCTGCGTCCGGAGCGCGGCGATCTGGTGAAGAGCAGTATCTACCCGGTGCCGGATATCAATTTACCGTTTCTCGGCGTGCATCTCACGCGCGTGATCAGCGGTGATGTGTATGTGGGGCCAACCGCCATTCCCGCTTGGGGACGGGAGAATTACGGCTTACTCTCGGGTTTGCATCT
>JAUXTZ010000303.1 GCA_030681095.1 Burkholderiales bacterium | reverse complement strand
AAAACAGATCGTTAGCGCGCATTTGAAGTGCGGGTGCGGCGCTTCAATTAAGTTTTTGCTTCCCGCTCCGATAATTCCAGTGCATGGATGGGATTTTTTTTGGAAAAGAACTGGAGTTCACAATGAAAGCAAAAGCCGTATTGATTAAACGCTCGACAGTAATATCTGTTTTCCTGGTCAGCGCCGTGATTGCTTTTTGTTCGGCGACTAAGGTGCACGCCGACACGATCCCAACTGAGATGCAGGCGAAGATCGTCTAATAAGTTCTGCCGCTGGCGCAGACCGCGCAGCCGGGGTCACGTTTCAGGCGCACGCTGCGCCATTCCATGGTCAAGCTGTTGAGCAGCAGCAGTTGGCCGTTCAATGTCTCGCCGCAACCCACAATCAATTTCATCGCTTCCGCTGCTTGTGTGCTGCCGATGATGCCGACCAGCGGCGCGAATACGCCATTCTCTGCACAGCGCATTTCATCTACCTCGCTGCTTTCCGGAAACAGGCAGTGATAGCAGGGCGCATTTTCGTCTCGAAGATCGAACACCGATACTTGGCCGTCGAAGCGCACCGCTGCGCCTGACACCAGCGGCTTCTTCTGGGCGACGCAAGCCGCATTGATGGCGTGGCGAGTGACAAAATTGTCCGAGGCATCCAGCACCACATCCGCGCTCGCCACCAGTTCGTTCAATAATTCGCCCGCTACGCGTTGCGTTACCGCCGTGATATTCACCATCGGATTGATTGCCCGCGCCGATTGCGCGGCGGATTCGGCTTTATTCATGCCCAAGGAAGCGGAGGGGTGCGCAATCTGGCGCTGCAAATTGGTCAGATCCACCTGATCGTTATCGCACAGCGTAATTCGGCCCACGCCGGCAGCGGCGAGATAGAGCGCGACCGGGGAGCCGAGTCCGCCACAGCCGATCACCAGCGCATGCGCGGCGAGTAACTTAGCTTGCCCTTCCATCCCAATTTCATTGAGCAGGATATGGCGGCTGTAACGCAGGAGTTGTTGGTCGTTCATGAAGTAGAAAAGGCAATAGACAGGAATAACAGGATTATTCAGGATTTACAGGAATAAAACATCCAAAACCGAAGAAGGGATTTACACCTGCATCCGCTTGAATCCTGTCAATCCTGAGAAATCCTGTTAATCCTGTCCATTAAAACTATCGATACTCACGCAATTCCGGCGGTGTGGAATCGTGATCACCATGCGCGTGATGCTCATATACCTGCGCGAAAATGCGCCGCGAACGTTCACTCTGTTCGGGTTGGCTAAGATTTTGACACTGCACGGACTCGAGGTAGTGAATCAGGTTGCGCTTGAGTTTGGTGAAGAGGGCGTTATCCAAATGAAAGCCCTGGTCGATCAGGGCGGTCTCGATTCTTTCTAGAGTGTAGAACGGCAATTCGTAGCGGATGAGTAGGCCGGTATCGCCCACCGTGCTAAGCACGCTCAGGTGCGGCAGGTCTTGCAGCAGGATGAAGGCTTCCTTGGCTTGACCGGCCGGCAGGCGAGTAAAACTGAGTTGGCGCGTGCGCTCGGTGTCTGCGTATTCCATGCGGGTCTCTTCCTCACGATTGCTGTAAGTACAGTTTCAGGATAGCCCCTTGCGATGGATTTGCAAGCGCCGCGGCCTATACCACAGCCATATCACAGTGCTAGCCGCGATCAGCGGCGAAGGCTAAAATAGCGGGATTTTCCGCCATCCATGCGCCTATCCGCGCCACTTAAATGACCCAATCTTCTGACTCCATCGATAAACGTCAAGCAGCCTTGGCTTATCACCAGTTTCCCAAACCCGGCAAGCTGTCGGTCGATTCGTCCAAACCCTGCGCCACGGTGGCGGATCTCACGCTGGCTTACAGTCCCGGCGTGGCGGAGCCGGTGCGCGAAATCGCCAAGGACCCGGAGAATGCGTACCGCTATACCAATAAAGGCAATTTGGTTGCGGTGATTTCCGACGGCACCGCGATTTTAGGGCTGGGCAATCTTGGTCCACTCGCGTCCAAGCCGGTGATGGAGGGCAAGGCGGTGCTGTTCAAGCGTTTCGCCGGTATCGATGTGTACGATCTGGAAGTGGATGCGAAATCGCCCGAGCACTTCATCGAAACGGTAGTGGCGATCGCGCCGACTTTCGGCGGCATCAATTTGGAAGACATCGCGGCGCCGCATTGTTTCGAGATCGAAAAAGCCTTGACTGCCAGGCTGGATATTCCGGTGTTTCATGACGATCAACACGGCACGGCGGTGATTATTTGCGCCGGGCTGTTGAATGCGCTGGACGTGCAGGGCAAAGCACTCGGCAGCGCCAAACTAGTGTGCCTCGGCGCGGGTGCGGCGGGGCTGGCCTCGATGGAACTGCTGATCGCCATGGGCATGCCGCGCAGCAATATCACGATGGTGGACAGCAAAGGCGTGATCCACGCCGGCCGCACCGATCTCAATGCCTATAAACAGCCCTTTGCGCAAACGACGGAAAAGCGCAGCTTGAGTGATGCGATGAAGGGTGCAGATGTATTCGTCGGCGTCTCGGGCGCTAACTTGGTGACGCCGGAAATGTTGCAGCGCATGGCGACGAAGCCGGTTGTGTTCGCGCTGGCCAATCCCGATCCGGAAATTCTGCCTGAATTGGCGCATGCCGCGCGCGCCGATCTCATTATGGCCACCGGCCGCAGCGATTACCCCAACCAGGTGAATAATGTGCTGGGCTTTCCCTACATCTTTCGCGGCGCGCTCGATGCCCGCGCCAAACGCATCACGCAGCCGATGCTGATCGCGGCAGTGAAAGCGCTGGCGGCCTTGGCGAAAGAACCGGTGCCGCAAGTGGTGTTGGATGCGTATCAACTCAGCGCGCTTTCCTTTGGCAAAGATTACATCCTGCCCAAACCTTTCGATCCGCGTCTCATCGAACGCATACCGCCAGCGGTGGCAAGCGCGGTCGGCAAAGTCTGATGCGCGTATTGTCCATCGATGGCGTTGACACGCTGGAATCGCCGCGCAAGCTCGGCTTGCTGCTGCTGTTGTGCGTGGCTTGGCTTATCCCTGGCTTGGTTGGCCATGCACCGTGGCGTCCGGACGAAGCCGGCGCCATGGGGATTGTTCAGCACATCTTAAAAACGGGTGAATGGCTAGTGCCCACCTTGGCCGGCGAGCCCGATCTGACGTTTGGCCCCCTGTATTACTGGACCGCGGCGCTGTTCGCCAAAGCTTTCACCTGGGCTTTACCGGTGCACGATGCCGCGCGTCTTGCGAGTGGTTTTTACGTGGCGCTTACACTCGGCGCACTTGCGTTTGCCGCGCGAGAAAGTTTCGGCCCGAGCATGCCGCGCCTAGCGCTGGCCTTGATGATCGGCAGTGTCGGCTTGCTCGCGCACGCGCATGAAATGGCTACCGATACCGCGCTGCTGGCGGGGTATGCGCTGGTGCTGTGGGGGTTTGCCTTGAGTGCGCGCCGTGCGAATCCGGCGGGTGTGCTGATCGGCGTCGGCTTGGGGCTAGCCTTTCTGGCGCGTGGCGTGGTGCCCGTGGCGGTGGTCGTAATGGCATCGGCTGTGTTGCTGGTTTTCCCTGCTTGGCGCACGCGGCGCTATGCGCGCACCTTGCTGATCGCATTAGGCGTGAGCTTACCTTTTCTGATGATCTGGCCGTGGCTGCTGCATCACTTTGCGCGGGCGGAATTCTTTATTTGGTGGCGGATTGAAAATTTGCCGCTGCTCTACAAATTTTCTTTTTCGAGTGCGCGCAACGAACTAGTGTATTTTCTGCGCACCTTGCCCTGGTTCGCGTGGCCAGTGCTGCCGATCGCGTTGTGGTCGCTGTGGGGTTACCGCAGCAAGTTGCTGCGTGAACCGGGTTTCCAATTGCCGCTGGTGTTTTTTGGCATCCTATTTACTGTCGCCTGTTTGAATGCGGAAAAGCGCGATATCCATTTGCTGCCGATCTTGCTGCCCTTGACCTTGCTCGCGGTGCCGGGTGCGGAGACGCTGCGGCGGGGTGCGGCGAATGCGCTGGGCTGGTTCGGCATCATGACCTTCGGCCTGTTCTCCGCCTTTATTTGGTTCGCTTGGGCCGCGCTCATGAGCGGGCATCCGGAACGCTTCTACCGCCATGTATTGAAGCTTCAGCCGGGCTTCGTGCCTAGCTTCGACTGGCTGGCCTTCGTCGCCGCCTTGCTGCTCACCATCTTGTGGCTGCTGCCGCTGCGCCAGTCGTTTCGCTCCGGCCGGCGCGCGATGTTTCATTGGGCAGCGGGCATCACCCTGATGTGGGGCTTGGCGGCGACCCTGATCTTGCCCTGGATCGATCATGGCAAGCGCTATACCGATGTGGTCGCAAAACTTAAGCGCCAGTTGCCGCCGCACTACAAATGCATCGGCAGCGCCGGCTTGGGCGAGCCACAGCGCGGGGCTTTGTATTACCACGTGGGTATCGTGACTAAACGCGCGGAACGTGCCGAGTTCGAAGCCTATGGTTGTGATGTATTTCTGTTGCAGACTAACCCGAAGAAGCGTGATGCACGACCGGGCGCGGGCTGGGTCAAGCTATGGCAAGGCAGTCGTCCGGGCGATAAAGCCGAAGCCTTCGTGCTCTACCGCAGGCAGGCGCCGCGCCCGTGATGCTGAACGCACGCAAAGCCTTGTTCCCGCTTTTAGCCGCAACTTTTGCGCTCAAACTGTTGCTAGCCGCCTTTGTGCCCTTGTCCGGCGATGAGGCGTATTTCCTGATTTGGGGGCTGCGTCCCGATTTCGGTTTTTATGATCATCCGCCGATGGTGGGTTGGTTGTTGTGGTTGATGCTGCGCGTATCCGATGCCGAGTGGGTGCTACGCTTGCCGGTGGTGCTGTTCACCAGTTTTATCGGCTATGGCTTATATCGGCTGCTGCGTGATTGGGACGAAGAAAAAGCAGCGTTGATTGCGCTGATCTATTTATTGTCGCCAATGAATTGGTTGGGCTTCATCATCACCACCGATGCCGGCTTAATCTTTTTCAGCTTCCTCACTGTGTGGTTGCTTGCGCGCGCGCTGCAAAGTGGCAAGACCAAGCATTTTGTCTGGGCCGGTGTGGCGTTTGGGCTGGCGTGCTTATCCAAATATTTCGCCGCCCTGCTCGGGTTGGCACTGATCGCGTATTGGGTGGCCACGCCTAAAGCGCGTGCGCAAAGTCGAAATTTCTGGTGGCTGTTTGCGGCGGCCTTGCCCTTCATTGCACTCAACGTGTATTGGAACTATGGCCATTGCTGGGCCAATGTGATGTTCAATGTGTTTAACCGGCATGAGAATGCTGGCTTCGGACTGCACAAGCCGCTGCTGTATGGCTTGCTGCATCTGTATTTGATGACGCCGCTGGCTTTGTGGTGGCTGATCAAGCGGCGCGCGGATCTGGGCGGAGTGCTGAAGGATGAGCGTTTCCGTTTGCTGGTCTTCGTCGTCGCGCTACCCATGGCGGTGTTCGCGCTGCTCTCGTTGGTGAAAGTAATCGGCCTGCATTGGCTGCTGTCGTTTTATCCGTTTGTGTTCGCACTCCTTGCGTACTGGCTGAGTCGAGACCAGTTAGTGCGTTTGCTGCGCTTCATGCGCTATTACGCCGGTGCGCATCTCGTGGTGTTTGCCGTGATTTTGTTAATGCCGATGGCGGCGTGGCAAGCCACGCCTTATGCGCGCGGCGCGGTGTTGATGTTAAAGACCACTGAATTGCTGGAGCAAGTGGAAAGCTATAGCAATCGATTTGTGTTGGCGTCCGATGGCTATTCCATGGCGGCGATTTTGTCTTACGCGGCGGGCAGCAATGTGCTGGTGTTCGGCGAAGCGTCTTCGCATGCGCGGCATGATGATATCGTGACCGATTTTCGCGCGTTGAATGGTAAAAATATCCTGGTATTGTTGAAGCAGCCACCGGTGTTCGATCGCTACGGCCCGTATTTCAAGTCGATCGAATTCAGCGAGTTGACGCTGCATGGCGCGAAGTTTTATCTGGTGCTGGGCCAAGGCTTTAACTACGCTTCTTATCGCGACCAGGTGTTGCGGCGGGTGAAGGAGAAGTACTATGCGGTACCGGCTTACCTGCCGATGAAAAGCTGCTATTTTTGCGAGCGATATTTTCCGAATGAAACTTGCTGGCCTCAATCGAAGCTATGAACGCACCACTTGAATTGATCCGCCTGCTGCGCCCGAAACAATGGGTGAAAAGCCTGTTTGTCTTTGTGGGGTTGCTATTCGGCCACGCCTGGGGCGATGCGAGCATGGTGTGGCGCGTGCTCGCGGCGGCGGGTGGTTTCGCGCTGGTGTCGAGTTGCGTTTACATATTGAACGATATCGCCGACCGCAAGGCGGACCGCCAGCATCCACGTAAGCGCAATCGGCCCTTGGCGCGTGGCAGCGTCAGCATGAATGCGGCGGTGGCT